>CBDFAU010000007.1:0-89090 GCA_965245755.1 Streptococcus mitis
AATCGATTTTTGATAAATTATGGGACCGTCATGTCATCACAGGAGAAGAGGGGCAGCCCCAACTCATGTATGTGGACCAGCATTATATTCATGAAGTGACCAGTCCTCAGGCTTTTCAAGGATTACGAGACGCAGGTCGCAGATTAAGACGACCAGACTTGACATTTGGAACCTTTGACCACAATGTCCCGACGGTCAATATCTACGATATTCGAGATGTAATTTCTAAAGCGCAAATTGATAAACTGGCTGAAAATGTTGAGGAGTTTGGGATTGAACATGCTGCCCACGGTTCTGAAAAGCAGGGGATCGTTCACATGGTAGGCCCAGAAACAGGACGGACTCAACCAGGAAAATTCATCGTCTGTGGAGATAGCCACACAGCTACTCACGGAGCATTCGGAGCAATCGCCTTTGGAATTGGGACCAGTGAAGTTGAGCATGTCTTTGCTACCCAGACCCTCTGGCAAGTTAAACCTAAGAAAATGCTGGTAGAATTCACAGGAGTTCCTAAAAAAGGAGTTTATTCCAAGGACTACATTTTAGCCTTGATTGCCAAGTACGGCGTTGCTTGTGGTGTTGGCTATGTGGTGGAATATCGTGGACAAGCTATTGATGCACTGAGCATGGAAGAGCGAATGACCATCTGCAATATGTCCATCGAGTTTGGCTCTAAGATGGGAATCATGAATCCAGATCAAACCACCTATGACTATCTCAAGGGACGGGAATGTGTTCCTGAAGATTTCGAGGAGGCTGTGGCTGATTGGAAAACAATTGTCAGTGATGATGATGCCATTTACGATAAGGTTATCCAGATGGATGTCTCAGACCTAGCTCCTATGGTAACCTGGGGAACCAATCCTGCTATGGGGGTTGACTTTGACAGTAGCTTCCCAGAAATCAAAGATATGAATGATGAGCGAGCCTACAATTACATGGACTTGGAGCCTGGTCAAAAGCCAGCGGATATTGAACTAGGCTATATCTTTATCGGCTCTTGTACCAATGCTCGACTCAGTGATTTGCAACTGGCGGCTCGATTTGTTAAAGGGAAGAAAATTGCTCCTAATCTAACAGCTATCGTGGTTCCAGGCTCTCGTCCTGTCAAACGAGCTGCTGAGAAGTTGGGCTTGGACAAGGTCTTTCTAGATGCTGGCTTTGAGTGGAGAGACCCAGGCTGCTCAATGTGCCTAGGGATGAATCCTGACAAGGTTCCTGATGGTGTCCACTGCGCCTCAACCAGTAACCGCAACTTTGAAGACAGACAGGGCTTTGGTGCTAAGACCCATCTCTGTAGTCCAGCCATGGCAGCTGCGGCAGCTATCGCAGGGCGCTTTGTAGATGTTCGGCAAATGCCAGAAGCCCAGTAAGGAGAGGATATGGAGAAATTTACAGTTTATACGGGAACGACCGTTCCTCTCATGAATGATAACATCGACACTGACCAAATCCTACCCAAGCAGTTTCTCAAGTTGATTGATAAAAAAGGCTTTGGTAAGTACCTCATGTATGCTTGGCGTTATCTAGATGACAAGTATACTGAGGATCCTGACTTTGTCTTTAACCGACCTGAATATCGCAAAGCAAGTATCCTCATCTCAGGGGATAACTTTGGGGCAGGTTCTTCGAGGGAACACGCAGCTTGGGCACTAGCAGACTACGGTTTTAAGGTCGTGATTGCAGGATCTTTCGGTGACATTCATTACAATAATGAACTCAATAATGGTATGTTGCCTATTGTTCAGCCTAGAGAGGTTAGAGAGAAACTAGCCCAACTCAAACCAATCGATCAGGTAACTGTGGACTTGGAACAACAGAAAATCATCTCACCAGTTGGAGAATTCACTTTTGAAATCGATAGCGAATGGAAACACAAGCTCTTAAATGGTTTGGATGATATCGGTATTACTTTGCAGTATGAAGATTTGATTGCTGCCTATGAAAAACAACGACCAGCCTACTGGCAGGATTAGAAAAAATAGAAAAGGAAATAGAACTATGACAAAACACATTCAATGGAACGGAACACTTTCACAAGAAGGATATGACATTTTAAAAGGTGAGGGCGGGTGCATTGTTTGCCCTACTAAAGTTGGTTATATCATTATGACCAGCGATAAAGCAGGACTTGAGCGTAAGTTTGAGGCTAAAGAACGTAATCGTAACAAACCAGGTGTTGTACTTTGTGGTAGCATGGACGAGCTTCGCGCTTTAGCACAACTTAATCCAGAAATTGAAGCCTTTTACCAAAAACATTGGGACGAAGACATTCTTCTTGGTTGTATCCTTCCTTGGAAACCAGAAGCATTAAAAAAACTCAAAGAGTATGGTGATGGCCGTGAAGAACTTATGACTGACGTGCGTGGTACTAGCTGTTTTGTTATCAAATTCGGGAAAGCTGGTGAACAATTAGCTGCCAAACTTTGGGAAGAAGGTAAAATGGTTTATGCCTCATCTGCAAACCCATCTGGAAAAGGAAACCGTGGTAAGGTAGAAGGTATCGGAGAACGTATCGAAGGAGCAGTGGACCTTGTCATTGAAGCAGACGATTATGTGGCATCTATCCAACCTGACAAAACGATTGAAACTCGCTACGAGCAAGGCGTGATGGTGTCTATGGTCGATAAAGACGGCAAACTTATCCCAGAACAAGGAGGAGCACGTTCAACTTCACCAGCACCAGTTGTGATTCGTAAAGGGCTTGACATTGATAAAATCATGATGCACCTGTCAGACACCTTTAACTCATGGGACTACCGTCAGGGCGAGTATTACTAAGATAAAAATGAAGTCTAGTGTTATGAGATTTTTAAGCTCCTAACACTGGGCTTTTTGTTTAGAAATTCTTTTCTTTTTTTATAGGGTATGATATTCTATATATGAAATATCTAGTTTTTTATTCGAACATTATTATAAAAGGAGTAAGATTGATGCTGAAAAGAAAAGTTAGTTTAGAAGATTTTTATGTTTGGTACCAAGAAAATAAAATAAGATTAAGAGAAGACGCATCTAAATATAGTATTTACAATGAACAATTACGTGAAGAATTTCTTAAAGAGTGGCCACTTGATAGAATTTTAACCATGTCTATCGATGAATATGTCATTGGGAAAGGAGCTCAAAGCAATTCTTTTTGTTACGGTCTTGAGAGGGGAAAATACAAATCCTTATTTATGGGAATTGGAGGCGGAGCTTCTCCTTTCCGTTTGGTTAACTATAATTTGCACCATGAACCTAAAACGTACTTAAAAGAGGTGGAAAAAATAAAAAAGCTCGGTAAGATAGAGATAGAACGAACAATGAGTAGGGTAAAACGATAGTAAATAAATAGATTGGAAGGGTGTATGAGATGGGAACGAAAGGGATTAGCAAGAAAGTTTTTGAGACAATTTTTTCAACGGCTTCAGTGGATTGTAGTAATGTTAATAGTGGTTTAGAAATGTTAATGCGCTATTATAAGGATGATATCCCTAAATCACCTCGATTTTTATATGATTCAGATGCGGTATACTTTTATAATTTTGATGAAGAAATTAAAGAACTGGATAATGATTGGCAAAGGAGAGATTTAGCAGAACGCGGAGATATTATGACTTCGATTTGGACTCCAATCACTTATTATTTAGACCTGAATAAAGATGGCAAGATATTAGCGAAAAATAATGCTGGTATCGATATAGTTCTTCAAAATGATGAAACTAGGAATAATGAGAAGCTTACTATTTTTAATTATTTGGCAGAACATTATGCATCGAGAGGAAATTTGTTGTTATTACCGAATATGACAAATAAAGCAGGAAAAAGAAATTTGAATCCTGATAAATTTATGATGTCAGAAGATAAACTTGATCAGTTTTTATACTATTGTTTAAAAGGGAAACTAATGGAGTATTTCAACAACAAGAAAAATTTAGTGGAATGGGTTTTTTCAGAAAGTTTAGAATGTATGTTTCTTCAAGGTTTTTTTCAACACTCATTAGAGGAAATTGAAAATCGTAAAGTTGCTATAGACAGAAATAATATAGAAATTAAAGAAAATAACATACAACGATTAATTGATAAATTTGAAATCTCAGATTATAAATATCGAGACTTTTCATTAGAAGATTGGAAGACGTATTTTGATAGATTGAACAAAGTGATTGCGTATCGTAATTCAGTTGATATTAAACCTCACTTACCTTTAAAGTGGGATAAAAGAGATTGCTCAACAACAACTGAGGAAGTGTAAATCGTGATATCTAAGAAAAGAAAAATTCTTGTATTTGTATGGATTCTAAGTGAGAAAGATAAAAAGGAGGAACGACAATGGCAACAATAGAAAGTGGAGCGAGATTTGGGATTCCGCTGGTATTCCTAGTGAGTTTTGTGTTTATTGCGACATGTGTGTTTGTTATTTTCGTCCGCCGATGGACAGCCGCAAAACAAAGCGGAGGTTCTTAAAAATTTGGTATTTATTGGAATGAAAAAACAAAGAGTTATAAAGATCAAGCTAATAAAGTCATTCCTCTTTCAGAGTTGGATCATCGATTTACTAAATTGAAAACAGATTTGTACGAAATTATTAAAGAAGGTATTCATTTCAAATTTGATAATCCGATTTTTGATATGAAAAAGTCTACGAATGAATTTATTGGTCGTTCTGCGGTAGTGACAAAATTACTTTGTATTTATTCTGAGAATCATTCTTTTTTAGGGGTAAATATGAATAGTCAAAAAGAATTTTGGAGCCATTTTGTTTCTCAAACAACTCAAGGTGGACCTTATCTGCAAAATCATAAAATAATTGAACTGTTGTCCAAAACTTATCCTGAGTTGGAGCCATCGAAATTAGGAACTATGCTTTTTGAGTATTCTAAGCTCTTTATAGAAAATAAGGAAGAAAATAGTACAATGGATTCATCAAACAATTTTCGTCATCAATTAACTCAATCTCTATTACAATCCAAAAACCTCATCCTCCGTGGTGCTCCTGGCACGGGAAAAACTTATCTTGCTAAAGAAATTGCGGCAGAGCTAACTGGTGGTAATGAAGATCAAATCGACTTTGTACAATTTCACCCTTCCTATGATTATACGGATTTTGTAGAGGGGTTGAGACCGGTATCAAATGGGGATGGAGCTATTGAATTTAAATTACAAGATGGTATTTTTAAAGATTTTTGTCAGAAAGCAAAAGAAGTCCAATTGATTGGAGGACAAGATAATTTTGATGAGGCCTGGGATTCTTACTTAGAATATATAAATGTTGCCGAAGAAAAAGAATATATAACAAAAACATCTTACTTATCTGTTAATAGTAGACAAAATTTGTCAGTAAATTATGATAGTGGTGTTCCAGGATGGTCACTACCTCGCAAATATGTTTACGAGTTGTATAAAGATAAAAATTATAATAAGCAAGAATACTACAAAAGTGGTGGAAAAACTGTCCTAGAAACATTGAGAAAGAGATTTGGTTTGAAAGACTATGTTTCCCCAACAGAAATTGACACAGACAAGAAATTCGTCTTCATCATCGATGAAATCAACCGTGGTGAGATTTCTAAGATTTTTGGAGAACTCTTTTTCTCAGTTGATAAAGGCTATCGTGGTGAAAAGGGAAGTGTATCTACCCAATATGCTAATTTACATGAAACTGATGAGAAATTTTATATCCCTGACAATGTCTATATTATCGGAACCATGAATGATATAGACAGATCTGTTGATACTTTCGATTTTGCTATGCGTCGTCGTTTCCGCTTTGTTGAAGTTACGGCTGAAAGTCGACTTCACATTCTAGATGAAGAACTAGGTGAAGATGCAAAAGAAGCTAAAATTCGACTAAGGAACTTGAATGCTGCTATTGAAAACGTTCAAGAATTAAACAGTCATTACCATATTGGACCAAGTTATTTCTGTGAGTTGCAGTATATAAATTTTGACTATGAATTACTCTGGTCTGATTATCTCAAACCGCTTTTGGAAGATTATGTACGTGGTTCTTATGATGAAGCTGAAACTCTAGAAACATTGAAAAAAGCATTCGATCTGACAAAGAATGAGCAAAAAGATCAGGCAGTAGCTGATGACAATGAAGGCGATGAAAACGATGATGCGGATCACTGATAATCAACACAAGATTGTTAAAGAAGAATTTGTTGAAGAATATCCTAAACTAAGCAATCTTCTTTTAGACAGAACCTTGGAAAGTCTATCCCAAGATGAACGTGTTTTCATTTTTCCAAATGATTTAAAGAATTCTCCTGACTTAGAAAAGGACCAAAAAATCTTTGAAACAGTTAATCAGGAAATCAAGACAGGAAATGTGATTGGTTTTCTGGGTTGTGGTCAGGAAAGATTAACGATTTCCTCTCGTTTTTCTGATGAGAGTAATGACCATTTTTTGCATTATCTCTTACACAAGGTTCTTCATATCAATCTCACTAGTTTAGATGTTGCTTTGTCTCGTGAAGAGAGGCTTTATCAACTTTTGATGTATCTCTTCCCCAAGTATCTACAAGCTGCTATTCGAAAAGGTCTTTATAAGAAATACCATCGATTTTCTCATAATGACAGTAATGTTAAGGGAGTGATTGATGTAAGAAACCATCTCAAGAAAAATCTTCCTTTCACGGGAAATATTGCCTACACAACGAGAGAGTTCACCTATGATAATCCCCTCATGCAGTTGGTCCGTCACACTATTGAATACATTAAGAACCAGAAAAGCATTGGTCAAGGGGTACTAGATAATCTCTCAACTAGTCGTGAAAACGTAGCTGAAATCGTGCGTGTAACGCCCTCTTATAAACTAGCTGATCGTGCTAAGATTATTCGGGTAAATCAATCTAAACCTCTACGTCATGCATACTTTCACGAGTACAGAAAATTACAAGAACTTTGTCTGATGATCCTAAACCAAGAAAAGCACGGTTTAGGGTATCAAGATCAAAAAATTCATGGTATTCTTTTTGATGTTGCCTGGCTTTGGGAAGAGTATGTTCATACTTTGTTGCCAAAAGATTTTATCCATCCACGGAATAAAGATAAGACGGACGGAATTTCAGTATTTTCTAGTCAAGAAAGAAAAGTATATCCAGATTTTTATCAAGAAGAGCTTAAAATAGTATTAGATGCTAAGTATAAAAAACTGGAATTGACTGAAAAAGGAATCAACCGTGAGGACTTATTCCAGCTGATTTCCTATTCTTATATTTTAAAAGCTGAGAAGGCTGGTCTTGTTTTTCCGAGCAAGGACAAGGTTGTTGATAATGAGATAGGAAAGCTAGCAGGTTATGGAGCTTTGTTGAAGAAATGGTCTATCCAAATTCCTCAGAAGTCTTCATCTTATAGTGAATTTTGTGAAATGCTGGAAAACTCCGAAGAAATATTTAAAAGGAATATTGCTAACGAAGTGGGGAGAAAATAATCTCTCCTCTTTCTTTTATTATTTACACAATAAAAACCGAACAATATATTTTAATTTATGAAATTATTTGACAGAAACTGTACTTTAGTTTATAATAAATTAAGGAAACGTCGGAAAAGACGTAGTGATGCGAAAGCATAGGTAGGTCATTACAAAAGAAACGAGACATCGATATGTTAAATGAATTTCCAATTTTTGATTACGAAGATATTCAATTGATTCCAAATAAATGTGTGATTAAAAGCCGTGCAGAAGCAGATACAAGTGTCACTCTAGGAAATCACACCTTTAAACTACCTGTTGTGCCAGCTAATATGCAGACAATTTTGGATGAAAATGTAGCAGAGCAATTAGCTAAAGGTGGCTACTTCTATATTATGCACCGTTTTGATGAGGCAGGACGCATTCCTTTTATTAAGCGTATGCATGAGCAAGGGCTTATTGCCTCTATCTCTGTCGGTGTTAAGGACTATGAGTATGATTTTGTTAGCCAACTCAAGGCTAATGCTCCGGAATATATCACGATTGACATTGCACACGGTCATGCGGATAGCGTGATTTCTATGATTCAACACATCAAAAAAGAATTGCCAGATACTTTTGTTATTGCTGGAAATGTGGGAACACCAGAAGCTGTGCGTGAATTGGAAAATGCGGGTGCGGATGCTACTAAGGTCGGAATTGGTCCTGGTAAGGTTTGTATCACCAAGGTTAAGACTGGTTTTGGCACAGGTGGTTGGCAGTTGGCTGCTCTACGTTGGTGTGCCAAGGCTGCACGTAAACCGATTATTGCTGATGGTGGGATTCGTACTCACGGTGATATTGCTAAGTCTATCCGCTTCGGTGCTAGCATGGTTATGATTGGTTCCCTCTTTGCAGGACACATCGAAAGTCCAGGGAAAACGATTGAAGTCGATGGTGAACAGTTCAAAGAATACTACGGTTCAGCTTCTCAATACCAAAAAGGTGCTTATAAAAACGTGGAGGGCAAACGTATCTTGCTTCCTGCCAAAGGTCATCTGCAAGACACTTTAACTGAGATGGAACAAGACCTTCAAAGTGCTATTTCCTATGCAGGTGGACGTCAGGTTGCTGACCTTAAACACGTTGATTATGTGATCGTGAAAAATTCTATCTGGAATGGGGATGCTTCCCACTAAGACGGGCTATCTCACTAGAAAAAAACTTGTTATTAAAGCAAATTTCTGTTATAATAAAACAAGTTTCCACCCTTAGTGTAATGGATATCACGTAAGATTCCGGTTCTTGAGATGGGGGTTCGATTCCCTCAGGGTGGATGTAAACATCCTAAAAAAGCCTTTAATAGTGCTTTTTTCTTTACACAGCCCTAAATTTGCTCCCAAAACTGAAAATCTCTTTTTAAATAATGCCCAAATTCCCTCCAGTCCCGTTTTAAAGTGACTCAGGGGGCTTTTTTTGATATAATAAAAAGGACCGTTATCAGTTAGAAAGAGGTTGGTATGAAAGAATTACAAACTGTACTAAAAAACCATTTTGCAATCGAATTTGCAGACAAAAATTTACTGGAAACTGCCTTTACTCATACGAGTTATGCCAATGAGCACCGCCTCTTAAAAATTTCACACAATGAACGCTTGGAATTTTTAGGAGACGCTGTTCTACAGTTATTGATTTCAGAATATCTGTATAAAAAATATCCTAAAAAGCCTGAGGGTGATTTGTCTAAACTCCGTGCCATGATTGTCCGCGAGGAGAGTTTGGCTGGTTTTGCACGTGATTGCCAGTTTGATCAGTTTATCAAGCTGGGTAAGGGGGAAGAGAAGTCTGGTGGACGCAATCGTGACACCATTCTTGGTGATGCCTTCGAAGCCTTTCTTGGTGCTCTCCTTTTGGACAAGGATGTGGCCAAGGTCAAGGAATTTATCTATCAAGTCATGATTCCTAAGGTTGAAGCAGGCGAATTTGAGATGATTACAGACTACAAAACCCATCTCCAAGAGTTACTTCAGGTCAATGGCGATGTGGCTATTCGTTATCAGGTGATTTCTGAAACAGGGCCTGCCCACGATAAGATTTTTGATGTAGAAGTTCTTGTTGAAGGTAAGAGCATTGGTCAAGGTCAAGGTCGTTCTAAGAAATTAGCAGAGCAGGAAGCTGCCAAAAATGCCGTTGAGAAAGGGCTGGATTCATGTATTTAAAGGAAATCGAAATTCAGGGATTCAAGTCTTTTGCTGACAAGACTAAGGTCGTCTTTGACCAAGGTGTGACGGCAGTTGTTGGACCCAATGGATCTGGAAAGTCGAATATTACAGAAAGTCTGCGTTGGGCCTTGGGGGAGTCAAGTGTTAAGAGTCTCCGTGGTGGCAAGATGCCAGATGTCATCTTTGCCGGAACTGAAAGTCGCAAACCGCTCAATTATGCTTCTGTAGTTGTGACTCTGGATAATAATGATGGATTTATCAAGGATGCAGGTCAAGAAATCAGGGTAGAACGCCATATCTATCGTAGCGGAGACAGCGAATACAAGATTGATGGTAAGAAAGTCCGTCTGCGTGATATTCATGATCTTTTCTTGGATACAGGTTTGGGACGAGATTCCTTCTCTATCATTTCCCAAGGGAAGGTTGAGGAGATTTTCAACTCCAAGCCTGAAGAACGCAGAGCTATTTTTGAAGAAGCTGCTGGAGTTTTGAAATACAAGACTCGTAGAAAAGAGACAGAGAGTAAACTGCAACAAACTCAGGATAATCTAGACCGCCTTGAAGACATTATCTACGAGTTAGATAATCAAATCAAGCCTCTTGAGAAGCAAGCTGAAAATGCTCGTAAGTTTCTAGACTTGGAAGGTCAACGTAAGGCTATTTATTTAGACGTTCTGGTTGCTCAAATCAAGGAAAATAAGGCTGAACTAGAGTTGACAGAAGAAGAGTTGGCTCAGGTTCAGGAACTATTGACGAGTTATTACCAAAAGCGGGAAAAATTAGAGGAAGAAAATCATACTCTTAAAAAGCAACGCCAAGATTTACAGGCTGAAATGGCCAAAGATCAGGGCAGTTTGATGGACTTGACCAGTCTGATTAGTGATTTAGAGAGAAAATTAGCTCTTTCTAAACTAGAATCTGAGCAAGTAGCCCTGAATCAACAGGAAGCACAAGCTCGTTTGGCTGCTTTGGAAGATAAGAGAAATTCACTCAGTAAAGAAAAATCTGATAAGGAAAGCTCTTTAGCTCTCTTAGAAGAAAATCTAGTCCAAAATAATCAAAAACTTAATCGTTTAGAAGCTGAATTGCTGGCTTTTTCAGATGATCCTGATCAGATGATTGAGCTATTACGTGAACGTTTTGTGGCGCTTTTACAAGAAGAAGCGGATGTCTCAAACCAGTTGACCCGTATCGAAAACGAGTTGGAAAATAGCCGTCAGCTTACTCAAAAACAAGCAGATCAACTAGAAAAACTGAAAGAACAGCTGGCATCAGCTAAAGAGAAGGCTAGTCAGCAAGAGGCTGAGCTTGAAACTGCCAAGGAGCAGGTTCAAAAATTATTAGCAGACTATCAAGTCTGTGCTAAGGAACAAGAGGAGCAGAAATCTTCCTATCAAGCTCAACAAAGTCAACTCTTTGACCGTCTGGACAGTCTTAAAAACAAGCAGGCCAGAGCTCAAAGTTTGGAAAATATCCTGAGAAATCATAGTAACTTTTATGCAGGTGTTAAGAGTATTCTCCAAGAAAAAGCCCGCCTTGGTGGGATTATTGGTGCAGTCAGTGAGCACCTGACCTTTGATGTGCATTATCAAACTGCCCTGGAGATTGCCTTAGGGGCAAGTAGCCAACATATTATCGTAGAAGATGAACATGCGGCGACTAAGGCTATTGATTTCCTCAAACGCAACAGAGCCGGTCGTGCAACCTTTCTTCCTTTGACAACGATCAAGGCGCGTACGATTTCTAGTCAGAACCAAGATGCTATCGCTGCAAGTCCAGGTTTCCTTGGTATGGCAGATGAGCTGGTTACTTTCGATAATAGGTTAGAAGCTATTTTCAAGAATTTGCTAGCTACGACAGCTATCTTTGATACCGTAGAACATGCGCGTGCAGCCGCACGCCAAGTTCGTTATCAGGTCCGTATGGTGACATTAGATGGGACAGAACTTCGCACAGGTGGTTCTTATGCAGGTGGTGCCAATCGCCAGAATAATAGTATTTTCATTAAGCCAGAGCTGGAGCAATTACAAAAAGAAATTGCTGAAGAAGAAGCAAGCTTACGTTCAGAAGAGTTGAGTTTGAAGACCTTGCAAGATGAGATGGCTAGATTGACAGAAAGATTAGAGGCCATCAAATCTCAGGGGGAGCAGGCTCGTATTCAGGAGCAGGGCTTATCCCTCGCTTATCAGCAAACCAGTCAGCAAGTTGAAGAATTAGAAACTCTTTGGAAACTCCAAGAAGAGGAATTAGATCGTCTTTCTGACGGAGATTGGCAAGCAGACAAGGAAAAATCCCAAGAGCGCCTTGCTACTATCGCCAGTGACAAGCAAAATCTGGAAGCTGAGATTGAAGAGATTAAGTCCAACAAAAATGCCATTCAAGAACGCTATCAAAACTTACAGGAAGAGGTAGCGCAAGCTCGCCTGCTTAAGACAGAACTGCAAGGACAAAAACGTTATGAAGTTGCTGATATTGAACGTTTAGGCAAGGAATTGGATAATCTGAATATCGAGCAAGAGGAAATCCAGCGCCTTCTTCAAGAAAAGGTTGATAATCTGGAGAAGGTTGATACAGAATTTCTCAGTCAACAGGCCGAAGAAGCCAAAAACCAGAAAATAAACCTCCAACAAGGATTGATTCGCAAGCAGTTTGAGTTGGATGATATTGAAGGTCAATTGGATGATATTGCTAGTCATTTGGATCAGGCTCGCCAGCAGAATGAAGAGTGGATTCGCAAGCAAACACGTGCTGAAGCTAAGAAAGAAAAGATCAGCGAGCGCTTACGCCATTTACAAAGTCAATTAACAGACCAGTATCAGATTAGCTATACAGAAGCTTTAGAAAAGTCTCATGAGTTGGAAAATCTCAATCTGACAGAGCAAGAGGTTAAAGATTTAGAGAAGGCTATTCGCTCACTGGGGCCTGTCAATTTAGACGCTATTGAGCAGTATGAAGAAGTCCACAGCCGTCTGGATTTCCTAAATAGCCAACGTGATGATATTTTGTCTGCGAAAAACCTGCTTCTTGAGACTATTACAGAGATGAATGATGAGGTCAAAGAACGCTTTAAATCAACCTTTGAGGCTATTCGTGAGTCCTTTAAAGTGACCTTCAAGCAGATGTTTGGCGGAGGTCAGGCTGACCTGATTTTGACTGAAGGAGACTTGCTGACAGCTGGGGTTGAGATTTCTGTCCAACCACCAGGCAAGAAAATCCAATCTCTCAACCTCATGAGTGGTGGGGAAAAAGCCCTATCAGCTCTAGCCTTGCTTTTCTCCATTATTCGAGTTAAGACTATCCCCTTTGTTATCTTGGATGAGGTAGAGGCTGCGTTAGACGAAGCCAATGTCAAACGCTTTGGAGATTATCTCAATCGCTTTGACAAGGACAGCCAATTTATTGTCGTGACCCACCGTAAGGGGACCATGGCAGCGGCCGATTCCATCTATGGAGTGACCATGCAAGAATCAGGTGTCTCAAAAATTGTTTCGGTGAAGTTAAAAGATTTGGAAGAAACAGTAGGCTAGTTATCAAACGATAGCATCTCTTAGGGGATGCTATTTTTAAAAACTAACATTTTGAAAAGTTTTTTAAGGTCAGTTCAGGGGCAAAAAACGACATTTGGGATTTCCTTTTAGCGAAAAGGCTTTCTCTATGATATAATAGTTTCATGATTACAACAGTACCTATAAAAAATGAAAAAGACATTGCAGTACCTGATAAAACAGTTCTTGTATTAGGCTATTTTGACGGTATTCATAAAGGACATCAGAAACTTTTTGAAGTAGCCAACAAGGCTTCTATGAAAGATTATCTTCCAGTTGTCGTGATGACCTTTACAGAGTCCCCTAAGCTTGCTTTGCAACCGTACAAGCCAGAATTAATGCTTCATATTGTCAGCCATGAAGAACGAGAACATAAGATGAAATGGCATGGAGTAGAGGCTCTTTTCCTACTTGACTTTAGTAGTAAATTTGCTAGTTTAACGGGTCAAGAGTTCTTTGATACCTATGTTAGAGCATTAAAACCAGCGATTATTGTAGCGGGATTTGATTACACCTTTGGTTCTGATAAGAAAACTGCAGATGATTTGAAGGATTATTTTGATGGAGAAATCATCATTGTTCCACCTGTTGAGGATGAAAAGGGGAAAATTAGTTCTACTCGTATTCGTCAAGCTATTCTTGACGGAGATGTCAGGGAAGCTGGTCATTTACTTGGCACTCCTTTACCGTCACGCGGAATGGTTGTTCATGGCAATGCTCGTGGACGGACTATTGGTTACCCAACAGCAAACTTAGTTTTAAGAGATCGAACCTATATGCCAGCTGATGGTGTTTACGTAGTCGATATTGAAGTGCAGCGTAAAAGATATCGTGGAATGGCGAGTGTCGGGAAAAATGTTACTTTCGATGGAGAAGAGCCACGTTTTGAAGTCAATATTTTTGATTTTTCAGATGACATTTACGGTGAAACAGTTATTGTCTACTGGCTAGACCGTGTCCGTGAAATGGTCAAATTTGACTCTGTTGAAGAACTGGTAGACCAACTCCAGAAAGATGAAGAAATTGCTCGGAATTGGAAGGATGGAGATTCTGTCATTTAAAGGTCTCAGGTATAGAAAACGTCTGAAAAACCTACTAGATGGATTAGTTATTTTGTTAGTTTGATACAAAGCACTTTCAGTCCTCCTAGTTTCCTATTTTAGTAACTGTTTATGTTCAAATTATAGACGAGGCTTTATTATGCAAACGCAAGAAGAAATGAATGTTCTGGTACCCGAAAAATTAGCAGAAATTGAGCGTGATTTCGATGTCACAATTTTGTGGGCTATTGAGTCTGGTAGTCGTGCTTGGGGTTTTGAGTCTCCCGATAGTGACTTTGATGTACGATTTATCTACAAACATAAGCAAGATTTTTATCTCCGTTTGAATGAACAGCGCGATGTTATCGAGCTACCAATTGACGATACTTGGGATGTGAGTGGCTGGGATTTAGACAAGACTTTAAAGTTGCTTTATAAGTTAAATCCAACCCTCTTTGAGTGGTTACAGTCGCCAATCGTTTACCAGCAAGACGAAGGCTTTATTGACCGTATCCGTCCGCTTGTTAGTCAGTATTTTTCTGAGAAAAAGATGCTCCACCATTACTTGAATACTGCTAGAACTCAAATGAATAAGTATCTTTCAGGAGATAAGGTCAAACCTAAAAAGTATTTCTATGCACTTCGTCCTATTTTAGCTTGTCGTTGGATTGAAAAATATCATTCTGTTCCACCGATTTTGTTTGATGATTTGGTCAAAGAATTGCTCCCTGATGAAATGAAAGACCATGTGTCTAGCTTGCTTGATATAAAGGTAAAGGGACCTGAAGGAATGGAAATTGAGCCGATAGAGCCAATTCAGGACTTCATCATCAAAAATATCCAAGAGCTGGATGACTACGTCCAAAGTGTTACAGAGGAAAAGAAAGACTGGAAAGCTCTCAATCAATTTTTCCTTGAAGAATTAAGTCGTGACTGAGGTTAATTATGGGAAAATGGACTTGTAGATGTGGTCAAGCAATGAACGACCACAAAGCCCCTGATCCAAATGCTTATTCGGTTTATTCGGATGAGTTGTTTGAAGAAATTTTTAACAATACTGATGAACATGATAGAATTTCTTATGAAGACATTTCAGAGGCTTCCTTTTATATGTGGAAATGTCCCAATTGTGGTAGTTTTATGGTCTTTGGCGAAGAGGTTAATACAGGTTGTTTCACTTTTTATGAGCGCCAGACAAGTGCAAAAGCAGAACCACTTTTCGCTCCTGATCAAGAGTTAAATATCGTTGTTGTTGAGTTTCAAGAGGGAGGAAATGGCTATACTTATATCTGCGATGACCCAAATATCCATATTGGGCATGCTGTCATTGTCCCAGTAGGGAAGGAAAATACTGAAAAAACTGCTTTAGTTGTGCAGAAGTACCATGCCCTACCCAAGGATATCACTTTTCCTGTTCAAAAGTTAAAACGTGTCATCCGTAGGTATTCATATTTCGATCCAATCACTTCGAAAAACGTTTGTAGAAATTTAATTAATCTTGGAAGAATTTTTGATGCTTGCTCTAAAAACTCTAAACCAGCGCCTCAGCAAACATATTACGTTATCAAAACTCCCTTAGGCTATTTCTGGTTAGAATTAAATGGAGTTCCTATTCCAATGAAAATCACACAGATTCAAGTCAGCGATAAAAAGTACCAAGTAGACAGCGCTCTTTATATAAAGCCTTCAGAGATTAACTGTAGAAGATTCTATGAACTGGAGTTGTGTGCTGATTTTGATATTGATGCCTCGAGATGGATCGATGTTCTCTCGGATGAAAACGTTTGGGGCAATAGCTGGGAACTAAATGGCCTTCAATTTGGTATTACTGCTGGGGAGTCTCCAGAATTTGAAGACGAAGTTGTTGCAAGAAAATATAGTCGTATTCCACTTTATTATGACTGGCACCCTGAATTTGAAGATTATTATGGATTCAGCTTAGCTTGGAAAAAATACGAATCTGATAGCGATTTGTCAATAGATTTTTATACAACATAAGAAAGTTATAAAACATCAAAAATGACATCTTACTATAGACTATTTAATAAAAAACGAACAGGCTCTTTTTCTGTCATTCAGAAGAGAACTTGTTCGTTTTGTTTTTAATGGATTTAGTTTGCTTTTTAAAACACGCGATACACATAGGGATTCTCTGGTTTATCGACTTTTGTAAAGCTTTTGATTTCCAATGTTGGGAGGTTTTGTTTGAGTTCTTTATGATAGTGATTGACCAGTTTTCCTTTGGCTGTTATCCAGGTGTTATTCTCATACTGACGGGTATTTCCCTTGGTAAGCAATCCATAGACACCTGAATCCGCGATACAGTGAATAATACCGAAGCGGAACAAAAATTGGCTATTGGCATGACTGGGGTCATTATAGACAAAGCCTGTGAACTGGACTGTCTTGCCCTCGAATTCATCTGGATAGTCGTAGATAGCCTCCATGACTTCCATATAGTTTTCATTAGTGATATGAATACTATCTTGGGACAAGTATTTATTCGCCGCAGTTCGCATCTCCTTTTCATAGGCTGATTTTGAAAAATAAGAACTGGTATCTGGTTTCAAATATTGGCTTGTCGTCCCTTCACTGGTCTGAATGGCCTGATCCGTTCCTTCTGATAGCGGAAAATGATAGCCTTTAGCAGAAACGGTCTGAGAATCCAAGCTAACAGTTGGAAAAGTTAAACCAACGACAATAGGAATAGCCAGAAGAGCAATACTCGTCACCTTCGCCAATCGGCTGTTCAGATGACTATGGGTTTTGACTTGCTTCATCCAGATATACAATTGAACGATTGCCAAAGCAAATGAAAGCACCATGGAAATATAGGTCAGATAGGAATAGTGCATGTTGATGTACTGGTTTAATTTGCCCGACAGATGGAGATAAATGGTCAGTTCAAAATAGCCAGCTAAAACTAAAAATCGAATCATAGGATGACTCCAATCAAGAGAGAATACACTAAGACGACGAGAGTCACAATCGTAATGAAGTGACTGATAAATCGTGCTTTCAAGTAATTTTTCATCATGAGAATATTTTTGATATCCAGCATTGGACCAATGACGAGAAAGGCCAGAACTGGTGCAAAGCCGAAACTTGAGAGAAGAGAAGCGCCGATAAAGGCATCGGCCTCACTACAGAGCGACAGAAGAAAGGCCAAAAGCATCAAGAGCAGGATAGCAAAAAGAGGGGTGGCACTGATAGAGGTCAGAATCCGAGTCGGAACGTAGACCTGTATAACAGAGGCGAAGAGACAGCCAAATACCAAATAACGCCCCGTATCAAAAAATTCATCAATGGCTTGCACAAAGACCTGAAAAACTTTTTTTGCAGGACTCAAATGAGAAAAATCGTGCTCATGACAGGAAAAACGATTTTCTTTTTGAATCGGTTCTTGCCAGAAAAATCCCAGAAAAATCCCAAGTATCACAGCTACAAGAATGGAACCAAGAGCTCGTAACAAGGCGACGTGGAAGGAGTTGCCAAAGGCAGAATAGGTCGCAAAGAGAACAATAGGATTGATAACAGGCGCTGTTACGAGAAAGGGAACTGCTGTGTAACTGGGCACCTTCTTTTCCAAAAAACGATTGATAATGGGGACGATTCCACATTCACAAGAAGGGAAAAGTATCCCAACGAAGGTGCCAAAAAAGATTCTCCCCCAACGATTTCGAGGGAGAAAATGATAAACCTTGTCAGGTGTGATATAGACCTCAATTAGCCCTGAGACAATACTTCCTATCAGAACGAAGGGTAGGGCTTCAATGATAATGGAGAGAAAAATAGCCCCAGTCTGAAGCACACTAGACGGGAGTTGTTGGAAAGCAGTCATCTAGTTTTTCTTTTCTGCTTTGGCTTTTTTCTCTTTGTCATCAGGGAAAGTGACTTGTTTCAAATCAGGGAGTTTCGCAAACTCCTCAAACATTTTGTCCAAGTCGTCTCGTTTTGTAAATTTTACAGCCATAGGTGTACCTCGATTCTAAATTCTACCTCTATTATACTATTATTTTGAGGAAAAGGGAAAAGTTAAAATTGAGTATCTAACGAATAATAGAGCGTGATATATCCTAATATACACTATGATTGTGATATAATAATTGTGGAATAACGGAGGAAATGATGGAACATAAAAAGATCGGTCAGGTGACTGACGAAGTAAAAGAAATTTTTAATATTGTTCTTGAAGCTAGTGATATCAAAGTTAACAAAGAGGGTTTAAGAAGTCATATGTTGAAACGGCATCATAATGATGTGATTCATCATATCGAAGATCTGGAACTTATACTAAGTAATCCAGACTTCGTTGGGGTCAATCCACGAGAGAAAGACGCCAGTTTTGAATATGTAAAAAGATTTGATAATAATGTTCTTGTTGCCATCAAGTTACATAAAAGTGGAGATTTCTTTTATGTTCCGACCATGTATCGCTTACAAGATTTCAAGTTACAAAGTCGTATCAAGTCTGGTAGATTGAGAAAACTTGACAAAAAAAGTAGATAGTGCTAGAATAACATTAACGAAAGACATTTGAGGGCAGAAAGGTTCCTGCCGCACCTTGAAAAAGGTATCTGAGATGCTGGGTACACCGACCAGCCAAGTGTCCGTTATTTCAAAGGAGGGAGCTTAAATGCTCCTTTTTTGTTTAAAAATTTCAAAATATATTACACTCACCGCAGGCTCAGGCTTGCGTTTTTTTTATTTGCTCTGAAAATTGATTCGTTAACTTCAACAAATAGCTTTATAAAGCGTTTTGTAAAAAATAAAAACAGTGAAATTAATCACTAGTCCTTTTGTAAACTATTAGAATTAAATTGAAACCTTCTCAATGAATAGAATATTGAAATGAAGTAAATTTATTTCCCAACTTATGTTTTAAAATTGTAAGAGCTAATTTGAAACGTTTAGCTTGTGGTATAATAGATTCATGGATAAAAAATATGAAAAAATCTCCCAGGATTTGGGAGTGACGTTAAAGCAAATTGATACTGTTCTAAGTTTGACAGCAGAAGGGGCGACTATTCCCTTTATCGCGCGTTATCGTAAGGACATGACTGGTAGTCTGGATGAGGTGGCGATTAAGGCTATTATTGACTTGGATAAAAGTCTGACCAACCTCAACGACCGTAAGGAAGCTGTTTTAGCTAAGATTCAAGAGCAAGGCAAGCTGACCAAGGAGTTGGAAGAAGCTATCTTAGCTGCCGAAAAATTAGCAGACGTAGAAGAACTCTACCTTCCTTACAAGGAAAAACGTCGGACCAAGGCAACCATTGCCCGTGAAGCCGGACTTTTCCCTCTTGCTCGCTTAATCTTGCAAAATGTAGCAGACTTAGAAAAAGAGGCTGAAAAGTTTGTCTGTGAAGGATTTGCGACAGGTAAGGAAGCCTTGGCTGGTGCAGTTGATATCTTGGTTGAAGCCTTATCGGAAGATGTCAATTTACGCGCTCTAACTTATCAGGAGGTGTTGAGACACTCTAAACTTACTTCTCAAGTCAAGGATGAAAGTCTTGATGAAAAGCAGGTTTTTCAGATTTATTATGATTTTTCTGAGACAGTTGTAAATATGCAAGGTTATCGTACCTTAGCCCTCAATCGTGGGGAGAAGCTAGGTGTCTTGAAGGTCGGTTTTGAACATGCGACGGACCGTATTCTTGCCTTCTTTGCTGCTCGTTTCAAGGTGAAGAATACCTATATTGATGAAGTTGTTCAACAGTCAGTTAAGAAAAAAGTCTTGCCTGCTATCGAGCGACGTATTCGGACAGAATTAACTGAAAAGGCAGAAGAAGGAGCCATCCAACTCTTTTCTGACAACCTACGCAATCTCCTCTTGGTTGCTCCATTGAAAGGGCGCGTGGTTTTAGGATTTGACCCAGCCTTTCGTACAGGTGCCAAGCTAGCTGTCGTGGATGCAACAGGAAAAATGCTGACAACTCAGGTCATTTATCCTGTCAAACCAGCATCAGCTCGTCAAATCGAAGAATCCAAGAAAGATTTGGCAGATTTGATTGGTCAATACGATGTAGAGATTATTGCCATCGGAAATGGAACGGCCAGTCGTGAAAGTGAAGCCTTTGTGGCGGAAGTTCTTAAAGATTTTCCAGAAGTCAGCTATGTTATCGTCAATGAAAGCGGTGCTTCTGTCTATTCTGCCAGCGAACTTGCTCGTCAGGAGTTTCCAGATTTGACCGTTGAAAAACGCTCTGCTATTTCTATCGCCCGTCGTTTGCAAGATCCCCTTGCCGAATTGGTCAAAATCGATCCTAAGTCAATCGGTGTCGGTCAATACCAGCACGATGTCAGTCAGAAGAAATTGTCTGAAAGTCTGGATTTTGTAGTGGATACCGTGGTGAACCAAGTCGGTGTCAATGTCAATACGGCCAGCCCAGCTCTTCTTTCACACGTAGCTGGACTCAATAAAACCATCTCTGAAAATATCGTCAAATACCGTGAAGAAGAAGGAAAAATCACTTCACGCGCTCAAATCAAGAAAGTTCCGCGTCTGGGTGCCAAGGCTTTTGAACAGGCAGCTGGTTTCCTCCGTATCCCTGAAAGTAGCAATATCCTTGATAATACAGGAGTTCACCCAGAAAATTACGCTGCCGTTAAGGAACTTTTCAAACGTTTGGACATTAAAGACCTAAACGAAGAAGCCCAAAGTAAACTCAAGTCCCTTTCAGTCAAGGAAATGGCGCAAGAGCTAGACCTTGGTCCAGAAACTCTTAAAGATATCATTGCAGATCTTCTCAAACCAGGTCGAGATTTCCGTGATTCCTTTGACGCACCTGTGCTTCGCCAAGATGTCCTAGATATCAAGGATTTAGTGGTTGGTCAGAAGCTAGAGGGTGTTGTGCATAACGTTGTTGATTTCGGTGCCTTCGTTGACATTGGGATTCATGAGGACGGTCTGATTCATATTTCCCATATGAGTCGCAAATTTATCAAACATCCTAGCCAAGTGGTGTCAGTCGGTGATTTGGTAACGGTCTGGGTTAAGAAAATTGATACTGAACGTGAAAAAGTCAATCTGTCGCTTCTAGCTCCAAATGAAACTGACTGATTACGTTAAGCAGGTTTCACTAGAAGACTTCAGCAGACCTTTTATCCATCATGTTCA
This sequence comes from Streptococcus mitis, assembly GCA_965245755.1. Taxonomy (GTDB): domain Bacteria; phylum Bacillota; class Bacilli; order Lactobacillales; family Streptococcaceae; genus Streptococcus; species Streptococcus mitis_DY. The sequence continues at coordinate 21,306 of CBDFAU010000007.1, forward strand.
GTGGAATAGGCGTCTACGTTCGACAGGTGGGCGATTTTTCCCCAAAGATGGGCATTTGGATTTCAACCCAAAGGTTTATCAGGAACTGGGTCGGGATGTTTTTAGGAAAATTGTCCGACATGAACTCTGTCATTATCACCTTTATTTCCAAGGGAATGGCTATCAACACAAGGATCGGGATTTTAAGGAACTGTTGAAAGCAGTGGATGGATTACGCTTTGTACCAACCTTGCCAAATAGCAACTCCAAGCCAATCAAGCTTTATCGTTGTCAATCCTGCCAGCAAATTTATCATCGCAAACGAAGGATTGATACCAAACGCTATCGCTGTGGACTTTGTAGAGGTAAATTGCTACTAATAAATCAGCCTGAGGACTGATGAAAGCCGAGCCTACCCGTGATATACTATGTCTAACCTAGCAGAAAGAGGAAATATCATGAACAGTAAATTTTATAAAATGAGACGAAATCGCATGATTTCAGGAGTTTTGGCAGGTCTGTCAGACAAGTGGAACTTTGATGTTACCCTTGTTCGTTTCTTGTTTGCCATTTTTACAGTCGCAAACTTTGGACTTGGCGTGATTATCTATATCATCCTAGCTTCTATCATGCCAACCAAGGAAGAAATCGAAGCAGAAATGTACGGAACAGGCCCACGAAAACGCAAAGAAGCCCAAGCCATTGACGATAATGAAGGCTGGTTTTGGTGAGGTAGAAACAGTTATTTTACTGTTAGTCTATGAATTCGATTAATCTATTTTAAAATTTTTGAACCCTTGTATCTGCAAGGGTTTTCTTCTTACTTTCTTTTTATGGTAAAATATTTTTAATAAAATATCTACATTTCCCCCAATCTTACAAAAATGTAAGATTAAAGTCTCTTTTGTAAGGTTAGGTTATGGCAAGCAGTCTTTTTTTGATGTAAACTAGACTCATAAAGAACAAAGGAGTAACATCATGAAACAAATCTTACATAAGAAAACAAGAAAACCAAGCCATAAAGATATCGAGCGCGTTCAGCTGGGATGCGCTATGATGCAAGAGACATTTCATTTGATGGGATATTAAGAAAGGAGATTCTCATGACACTTTTAGATGTAAAACACGTTCAAAAAATTTATAAAACACGTTTTCAGGGCAACCAAGTAGAGGCCCTCAAAGATATTCACTTTACCGTGGAAAAAGGTGACTACGTTGCCATCATGGGTGAGTCTGGTTCTGGTAAATCAACTCTTCTCAATATCCTAGCTATGCTGGATAAACCAACTCGTGGTCAGGTTTATCTGAATGGAACTGATACAGCAACCATTAAAAATTCACAGGCTTCTAGTTTCCGTCGTGAAAAGTTGGGTTTTGTCTTCCAAGACTTTAACTTGCTAGATACTCTGTCCGTTAAGGACAATATCTTGCTTCCGCTTGTATTGTCAAGAAGACCCATTACGGAGATGATGAAGAAATTGGTGGTGACAGCTGAGAATCTAGGCATCAACCAATTACAAGAGAAGTACCCTTACGAGATTTCTGGCGGTCAGAAACAGCGTGTAGCAGTAGCACGCGCCATCATCACAGAACCTGAAATTCTCCTTGCGGATGAGCCAACAGGAGCCCTTGATTCCAAGTCATCTGCAGCCTTACTTGATGTCTTTGATGAAATCAATGAGCGAGGCCAAACCATTCTCATGGTAACCCACTCAACAGCAGCAGCTAGCAGAGCTAAACGTGTACTCTTTATCAAAGACGGCATTCTTTACAACCAAATCTATCGTGGAGAGAAGACAGAACGTCAGATGTTCCAAGAGATCTCTGATACCTTGACTGTCATGGCAAGCGAGGTGAATTAGTATGTTTCGATTAACCAATAAGTTAGCGGTATCGAACTTGATTAAAAACCGCAAACTCTACTATCCTTTTGCGCTGGCTGTTCTCTTGGCAGTCACCGTCACCTATCTCTTTTACTCTCTAACTTTCAATCCCAAGATTGCTGAAATCCGTGGAGGAACAACCATTCAGGCTACACTTGGATTTGGTATGTTTGTCGTCACCCTTGCGTCAGCCATTATCGTCCTCTATGCCAATAGTTTTGTCATGAAGAACCGTTCCAAGGAACTGGGAATTTATGGCATGTTGGGCTTGGAGAAGCGCCATCTCATCAGTATGACCTTTAAGGAGTTAGTGGTATTTGGGATTCTAACTGTTGGAGCAGGTATCGGTATTGGAGCCTTGTTTGACAAGTTAATTTTCGCTTTCTTGCTCAAACTGATGAAATTGAAGGTTGAGCTGGTCGCTACCTTCCAAATGAATGTTGTTATTGCAGTACTTGTTGTCTTTGGTTTGATTTTCCTAGGCCTCATGTTCCTGAATGCTCTTCGAATAGCGCGTATGAATGCCCTCCAGCTTTCTCGTGAAAAAGCTAGTGGTGAGAAAAAAGGTCGTTTCCTACCTCTCCAAACTATTCTTGGTTCCATAAGTTTAGGGATTGGCTACTATCTTGCACTTACTGTAAAAGATCCTCTCACAGCCCTAACAACTTTCTTCCTAGCTGTTTTACTGGTTATCTTTGGTACCTATCTTTTGTTCAATGCAGGGATTACCGTTTTCCTTCAAATCTTAAAGAAAAATAAGAAATACTATTACCAATCAAATAACCTTATCTCAGTCTCTAACTTGATTTTCCGTATGAAGAAAAATGCGGTTGGTCTAGCAACTATCGCTATTTTGTCAACAATGGTTTTGGTAACCATGTCAGCAGCGACAAGCATTTTCAATTCCGCAGAAAGCTTAAAAAAAGTTCTAAATCCGCATGACTTTGGAATTACTGGAAAAAATGTTGAAAAAGAAGATTTGGACAAACTCTTGAGCCAGTTTGCAAGTGACAAAGGTTATAGTGTCAAAGAGAAAGAAGTGCTTCGTTACAGTAACTTTGGTATTGCAAATCAAGAAGGAACCAAGTTAACTATTTTTGAAAAAGGACAAAACCGTGTCCAACCAAAAACAGTTTTCATGGTATTTGACCAAAAAGATTATGAAAATATGACTGGTCAAAAACTTTCTCTATCAGGAAATGAGGTCGGTCTCTTTGCCAAAAATGACGGACTGAAAGGACAGAAAGTACTAACTCTAAATGATCATCAATTTTCTGTCAAAGAAGAATTTAATAAAGATTTTATTGTCAACCATGTCCCAAATCAGTTTAATATTTTGACTACTGATTACAATTACCTTGTTGTACCTAATTTACAAGCCTTTTTGGATCAATTCCCAGATTCGGCTATCTATAATCAGTTTTACGGCGGTATGAATGTAAATATCAGTGAAGAAGAACAACTCAAGGTTGCTGAAGAGTATGAAAAATACCTCAATCAGTTTAATGCTCAATTAAACACAGAAGATAGCTATGTTTATGGTAGCAATCTAGCAGATGCTCGTTCTCAGATGAGTGCCCTCTTTGGTGGTGTCTTTTTTATCGGTATTTTCCTATCCATTATCTTTATGATCGGAACCGTTCTGGTCATCTACTACAAACAAATTTCTGAAGGCTATGAAGACCGTGAACGCTTTATTATCTTGCAGAAAGTCGGTTTGGATCAAAAGCAAATCAAGCAAACCATCAACAAACAGGTTTTAACTGTTTTCTTCCTTCCTTTGCTTTTTGCCTTCATACATCTAGCATTTGCCTACCATATGCTTAGTCTGATTTTAAAAGTAATTGGTGTAATAGATACGAATATGATGTTGACTGTGACCTTGTCTATCTGCGCTATCTTCCTCATCGCCTATGTGCTGATTTTCATGATTACTTCAAGAAGTTATCGCAAGATTGTGCAAATGTAAAAAAAGATACCTCGATATATACTGACCCCCAAAAGTTAGACAATTAATTTATCCAAAGGATTTAGTTCTGTATTGTACAGGGCTAAGTCTTTTTAGTTTGGCTTTGATTCGTTTGTTATAGAAAAATATAGTTAATAATTGCTTTATTAATTTTTTAAAGAACTGCAATTTCTAGTGAAATAACAATGTATTGCCAATTTCAAAATTTTGAGGTTGTATTCAATCATATTTGGAGAATATTAAAATATTTTTAAATTTTTATGATATAATCATGATAGTTAAATATTTTAGAGGAACCCGATAATGAGTGAAATAAAAAGTGTAACATCTTTAGCTGTTCAAAGAGCAACGGCGATTGCAAAAGCTACAGAAAGTCTTGCTAATCTTATAGCAATTGAAAAAGATAATCAGACAACTGTAGCGGGGAATGTAAAAGCTTCCTCTGCAATTGATTTAGCGCAAACTACTGCGAGTCAAATTGGTAATGTATTATCAGCGATGTCAACGAATATTCATAATCTTTCTTCAGCTTTTCATGCTATGGATCAGAAAGTAGCAAACCAATTGTCACGCATTGACGATGCTAGCACGAGGTTTACGTTAAATGGTTAATCGTGATATCATTAATTTAGAGTTATCACTCAAACAAAGAGAAGAATCTCTAAAAGTAAAGAAACGTCATCTATACATTGTACGAGATGAATATGATCAACTTACTAAAAAAAGTAAATTCTTTTTTAGTGAAGTTGCAGAGTTGATGAGTAAATCTGACGATAGTTATTATTTTAAAGATTTAGAATCACAACATCTCCAGGCATCGCAAAAACTTCAAACCTATTTTCAAGAACAGGAAGAGTTACTTAAACAGTCACAAAAACTATTAGAAGTTGATAAAGAACAATTGAAACAATTAGAAAGAGAGGTGAGAGAAAAAAATGGGGGTTGATATGTATTTATGGAAATCCAAGAATCAGGCAAGTAGTACATCAAGAGCACTACAGAATCAAAATCAAGCCTATCAATCTTTACAGAAGGCTCTTAATGATTTTTCATCAAACAGTGGAGATTTATCTGGTTTAGCTTATGATTCTGCAAAAGTTTATTGTAGTCAAATATTGATTCCATTAACAAAAGCTTGCATTTTATTAAATGAGGAAATAGAAAAAGCAACATTGAGTCTTCCGGATAAATTCATTAGTGAAGTGGATAGTGTAAGTTTAAGAGAAGATGAGTTGCGTCAAAAAATTGCGCAAGCACATAAAAGTATTGTTTACTATCAGAAACTACGAAACATGGAATATCGTGTGGAACAACCAGACTATTTTTTTATTAATAGTTTAACAGAACATATTGAGATTCAACAGAAAGTCAAACAAAAATTGGAGGAAAAGCTTCAAAAACTTTTGACATTTCATAATTCATCATCAGGTCTTTTTTCAAATATAGATGGTCTTTATCAAGTAGTAAGGCAAGGGTTATCTCAAGCAAAAAGCTCTTGGAATGAAGAAACAAAAACATTTGTAATTCCACCTCAAGAGGAATTGATGTGGGTTAAACAGGTCCACGAGTCTTGGGGAAGACGATTGGACAAAGAAAAGTTGAAATCAGGAGAGGGATTAACAATAGAGGACATTGAAGCTTTACTTACCTATGCTCGGTCCCATCCAGAAGAGTTAGTTTCACCTGAGTTGATTCAGCAATTAAAAAGTGCATTAGAGTTAGTTCGAGAGAATTATGATAAAAATAGCACGCAGTTTGACTTACTTGCAACTATAATTGAGCAACTTGGAATAGGGGTTCAACGTTTTGGTGGTTTAGCTACTATTTTAGAAGGAATTAAAGGCCCTAGTACATTTGCTTTAAACGGAGCCTCAACTTCATTTGTTTTAGTTAAATAAACTGGTATAGGTCAAGCTTTGGTTCAAAAAGGTACAAATATAGCGAACTGGGGCAAATGGGGTGGCCGTTCCTTAATGGGAATTGGCTTTGGTCTTGGAATGTATGATGATATTGTTAACAAAGATAAAAGTATTGGTCAGGCAGTTGTGCATAATGGTTTGTCAACAGGGATTGGTTTTGGAGCTGCGGAGCTAACTACAGTAGCTTTAGGAGCATTTTTGGGAAGTAATCCTGTTGGTTGGGCTGCTGTTGGTGTAGCGACTGCATCATTTGCTATTGGAGTTGGAGTTACTTGGTTGTTTAATAAAGCCTATGAAAATAACTTTTTAGGGCTTAAAGATGGTTTAGACACTACAGGGGCATTTTTGGATGATGTAGGGAAAAACGTAGGTCAGGCAATATCAAATAGTGTTGAAAGTGCAAAAAATTGGGCCAGTGAGATGGTAAGTGATGTAGGAAATGCCATTTCAGGTGGGCTAAGTGCCCTTAACCCCTTTGACTAATGAGAAATGATGGAAAAAATTCGTTTTACTTATGGAAATTTTCGTTATTTAGTATTTGAATTCAATCATCAATACTATTTACTTGATAGAAGACCATGTCATTTGAGAGGATATCTTTTTCCACCTATAAATTGGCTTTTCTTTCAACATGTGTATCCCATTACATCGGATGAGTACTGTAAAATAAAAGAAAAAACTGGACGTGCTACAAAACTCACTGTTTCAGCTTCTCTCGGTGCTGGGCTGAGTATCTTTTTATATAATTGGTTACGGGTTAACAAGATTGATATCACTAAGTATTTTGAAACGAATCTTTCAAGTTTTACGAAAGTGGCACTCTTTTTAATGACTTTTCTTTTAACATATGTTCTGGTTGAATTATTTTACTATTCTCGGAAAAGAAGGATGGCCTTCTTGATAGGGCACGAACTTAGGCATTTACAATATTATAAAATTACGCCAGTAAAAATTGACTTTAAACAATTGCTAGGATTTATAGTGGTTATTGGTGGGCTAGCATTTTTTATGCCAATGTATTATTTCTACTCAGGTAACTTACTTTTTGGCTTAATGGCCAATGCAATCATCTTTCTATATTTGTCGGCTTCTAATGTTGCATTTGGAACTGAAAGCCATCACTTATATAAAATAAATGATAAAAAACTAAAATAAGATGTAGCCGATATCAAGATACTCCTCATAGCTTGGGAAAACTCATGTTTTCTTAGATTAGTAAGGATTAAAATGCAAAAAATAAAATTATATTATAAAGGGAATTTTCGATACCTATTATTTCATTATCAGGGGAAACAGTATCTATTAGATAGATCTCCTAAACATTTTCTCGGATATTTCTGTTTGCCTTTAAACTGGTATTTTTATCAGAAAGTTTATGCTATCTCAGATGAAGAACTTTTTAAAATCGAAGAAAAAAACTCTAAGGCGAGCAAATTTATCCTTCCAACATCATTAGCTGCAGGATTGGCAGTTTTTGTGAATGCCTGGGCTCGTATGAATCATATTGATTTATTTGCCAACTTTTATGTGAATTTTTCGATAGTAACTAGTTTGCTTTTAGTAGTTATTGGTTTATTATTGTCTTTTAGTTTGCTTCAGCTTTTATATTCTAAAAAGAAAAAAAGTTTGGAGGAATTACTTAATAGATCATTGGAACAATCTATTTATTTTAAGATAAAACCAGTAAATTCATCGCGTTTTTACGTAAAAATGCTTCTTTTACGAGTATGTTTCTTTGCTTTAGCTCTTATATTTGCCTTAGCTTTTATTTATATAAAAAATGTTGCCATGCTTTTGATAATGATTTTAACAATGTTCATTTCTCTAGCAACCATAAATGTTGCCTTTGCACCTGGAGAAGAACGGGAATATGAGATAGTTGATGTTTTATCAAAGTTGAAATAAAATGTTGTTTTACCTAAATTCAGTGCTATATTTTTTATATTATTGAGATTTATTATTTAAAAAAATAAAATTATTACTTAAATATCGAAAGGAAGAAAAGATTATGTTACCTATTGGAAGTATTGTTTATTTAAAAGATGGAACCCGTAAAATTATGATTCTTAATCGGGGAGCTTTCATTGACAATGATGGAGAAAAAGTAATTTTTGATTATTCAGGATGCATATACCCAGTAGGGCTTGATGCTGAACAAATTTTATATTTTAATAAAGAAAATATTGATAAAGTTCTTTTTAAAGGTTACAGTGATAACGAAGAGGAACGATATCAAGAACTTTATAGTCAGTGGCTCTTAGAAAATGAGAATAATTTTCAAAGGGGCAAGGTCGATTAATAGATTAGCTTCCGTTGAAGCGTTTATCTCTTATAATAGGAGTCGATTTGACATTATTGAGAATACTATCACTTTTAATGATTGATGTTATTGATTAAAATAATTGCAAATAAAGTAAATAACTTTCAACTATTCAGGCGGATGATTTTTTCTGGTAACGTTATAAAATCTTAGAAGACATCAAAACGTTATTAGAAAAACACACATTATAGAATCATTGTCTACGATTGTAGATATAATAAAAGAGAGAATCAAGTTTCTCTCTTTTATTATATCTAAGTAGATGTGAATCTTTTATTTTGTAGGTAGTGCAATTTCATTTAGATATTTCTTATATACTAAATGCTGAAAAGTTGTCCTAGCAGAAAGGTAACTCCCATAGTTAAGAGACCAATAGCAAGGTTCCGAATCATAGCTGTTTTGGTAGGTGCTTTTCCAAGTTTGGCACTAGTGTAACCAGTGAGAAGAAGGGCCACACCGACGATAAGGACGGTAGCAGGGATGCGGTATTCACTTGGGAAAATGGTAATTGAAAGCATTGGTGGTAAGCTACCAAGGAAAAAAGAAATAAAGCTAGAGATAGCAGCATGCCAAGGATTGGTAAACTCTTCATACTCAATCCCATATTTTTCCTCTACCAAAGCCTTGAGCGGATTTTTAAGAAAGGCCTTGTTGGTGAGAAGTTGGGCTGATGTTTCACACTCGCCATTTTGGATATAGGCAGCATAGAGAGATTTTTTAGCTAGTTCCATATCTTGGTCTAGCAAGAGTTGCTCACGCGCAACGGCTGCTTCCTCAGTATCTTTTTGAGTTGAAACGGACACATATTCTCCACCTGCCATCGAAAAGGCACCGGCCAAAATAGCCGCAAATCCTGATAAAAAGATAATCCATATATTGCTCGTAGCACTGGCAACCCCAATAACCACACCAGCGATGGAAATAATCCCATCATTAGCACCAAGAACACCCGCACGCAGGATATTTAAACGACCTGCAAAATTTGAATCGATTTCGTGATTTGTTTCTGACATACTATTCTCCTTTTTATCCAGTATAAAGGAAAGAGGTAATGAAATCAATCTTTTAAAAGTATCTGAAAAAAGTTGCACGATTTTAATTTTACGAGCTTTTTTAAAAGTTAGAAACACCACTAGCTAGTAGAGAAGGATAAAAGAGATGCAAAGCTGATAGACTCGTCCTTTTTCTAGTTATCTATGGTATAATAGGAGGTAGATTTACTAATCGGAGTAAGAAAGATTTTATGATTAAACTAGTAGCAACGGATATGGACGGAACCTTCCTAGATGAGAATGGACGTTTTGATATGGACCGCCTCAAGTCCCTTTTAGCTTCTTACAAGGAAAAAGGGATTTACTTTGCGGTGGCTTCAGGGCGCGGATTTCTATCTCTAGAAAAATTATTTGCTGATGTTCGTGATGACATTATTTTCATCGCGGAAAATGGCAGTTTGGTAGAATATCAAGGTCAGGACTTGTATGAAGCGACTATGTCTCGTGAGTTTTATCTATCAACTTTTGAAATGCTGAAAACTTCACCTTATGTAGATATCAATAAACTGCTCTTGACGGGAAAAAAGGGAGCTTATGTTCTAGATACGGTTGATGAGACCTATTTAAAAGTGAGCCAGCACTATAATGAAAATATCCAAAAAGTAGCGAGTCTGGAAGATATTACAGATGACATTTTCAAATTTACAACCAACTTCACAGAAGAAACGCTAGAAGCTGGGGAGGCTTGGGTCAATGAAAATGTCCCTGGTGTTAAGGCTATGACAACTGGTTTTGAATCCATTGATATTGTTCTGGACTATGTTGATAAGGGTGTGGCCATTGTTGAATTAGTTAAAAAACTTGGTATCACAATGGATCAGGTCATGGCTTTTGGAGACAATCTAAATGACTTGCATATGATGCAGGTTGTGGGACATCCTGTAGCTCCTGAAAATGCACGACCAGAAATTTTAGAATTAGCAGAGACTGTGATTGGTCACCATAAGGACCAGTCGGTTATAGCTTATATGGAGGGCTTATAATGGCAGATATAAAATTGATTGCATTGGACTTGGACGGGACCTTGCTGACTACTGATAAAAGGTTGACGGATCGTACCAAGGCAACTTTGAAAGTTGCGCGTGATCGTGGTATCAAGGTCGTATTGACAACTGGTCGTCCCTTAAAAGCTATGGATTTCTTTCTCCATGAGCTAGGGACTAATGGTCGGGAAGATGAGTATACCATTACTTTTAATGGTGGTTTGGTTCAGAAAAATACAGGTGAAATCCTTGATAAAACAGTCTTTTCATATGATGATGTGGCACGCTTGTATGAGGAAACAGAGAAATTAACACTACCTCTTGATGCCATCTCAGAAGGAACTGTTTATCAAATTCAATCCGACCAAGAAAGTCTTTATGCCAAATTCAATCCAGCTTTGACTTTTATTCCAGTGGACTTTGCAGACCTGTCTAGTCAAATGACTTACAATAAGTGCGTGACTGCCTTTGCTCAAGAACCCTTGGATGCGGCCATTAAGAAGATTTCTCCAGAATTGTTTGACCAATATGAAATCTTTAAATCACGTGAAATGTTGCTAGAGTGGTCACCAAAGAATGTTCATAAAGCAACAGGTTTGGCAAAACTAATCAGCCATCTTGGAATCGACCAAAGCCAAGTTATGGCATGTGGTGACGAGGCCAATGACCTTTCTATGATTGAATGGGCAGGACTCGGTGTTGCCATGCAAAACGCTGTTCCTGAAGTTAAGGCAGTCGCAAATGTAGTGACGCCAATGACCAATGATGAAGAGGCTGTTGCTTGGGCTATCGAAGAATATGTGCTAAAGGAGAACTAAGATATGGGATTATTTGACCGTCTATTCGGAAAAAAAGAAGAACCTAAAATCGAAGAAGTTGTAAAAGAAGCTCTGGAAAATCTTGATTTGTCTGAAGATATAGAAGCTGAGGACGTTTCTCAAGAAGTAGCAGAAGTTGAAAGTTCTGAAGAAGCTGTGCTCCAAGAAGAGGAAAATCAAGACACAGTTGAAGAAAATAACAATTTAGAGCCAGTTGTAGAAGTTTCTCAAGAAGAAATAGAAGAATTTCCAAACTCAGAAGAAGTCACAGAGGAAGAGAATTCTGAGCTCCTAGAGACTGTAGAAGAAAATAGTTTTGAAGTGCTTGAACCAGAAATCACTCAAGCAGAAGAAACTGTTCAGGAAAAATATGACCGTAGTCTTAAGAAAACTCGTACAGGCTTTGGAGCTCGCTTGAATGCCTTCTTTGCTAACTTCCGCTCTGTCGATGAAGAATTCTTCGAGGAACTGGAAGAATTACTGATCATGAGTGACGTTGGTGTACAGGTCGCTTCTAACTTAACAGAGGAGCTACGTTACGAAGCCAAGCTTGAAAACGCCAAGAAACCAGACGCACTACGCCGCGTCATCATTGAGAAATTGGTTGAGCTTTATGAAAAAGGTGGCAACTACGATGAAAGAATCCACTTCCAAGATGGCTTGACAGTCATGCTCTTTGTTGGTGTGAATGGTGTTGGGAAAACAACTTCTATCGGAAAACTAGCTCACCGCTACAAAGAAGAAGGCAAGAAGGTCATGCTGGTTGCGGCAGATACCTTCCGTGCGGGGGCAGTAGCCCAGCTTGCTGAATGGGGCCGTCGTGTAGATGTTCCAGTTGTGACTGGACCTGAAAAAGCTGACCCAGCCAGTGTGGTCTTTGATGGAATGGAACGTGCCGTAGCTGAAGGTATCGATATTCTTATGATTGATACCGCTGGTCGTCTGCAAAACAAGGACAACCTCATGGCTGAGTTGGAGAAGATTGGTCGTATTATCAAACGTGTTGTTCCAGAGGCACCCCATGAAACCTTCTTGGCACTTGATGCATCAACAGGTCAAAACGCTCTTGTACAGGCCAAAGAATTTTCAAAAATTACTCCTTTAACGGGAATTGTCTTGACTAAGATTGATGGAACTGCTCGAGGTGGTGTTGTTCTAGCCATCCGAGAAGAACTCAATATTCCTGTAAAATTGATTGGTTTTGGTGAAAAAATTGATGATATTGGAGAATTTAACTCAGAAAACTTTATGAAGGGGCTCTTAGAAGGCTTAATCTAATCAGAAGCAAAAATCCTGCAAGGCATAAACTTGCAGGAAATTTTTTATTCTAAACGACCATCTTGACGGTAGGCGATATCTGGTTGCCAAGTCCATTTGGCACCGAATTTTTCAAGTAAGTCAAAGCTAGCTTGAGGTCCCATGCTTCCAGCTTTATAGTCATGAAGTGGGGCACCATTTTCGGCCCAGAGTTCTTCGATACGGTCAATCAATTTCCATGACGCACCAACTTCATCCCAGTGGCTAAAGTTAGTTGAGTTGTTATTTAAGACATCATAAATCAATTTCTCGTATGGTTCTGGAGAAGCACCAGTTGCGGTCGCATCTGTACGGTAATCAAGTGAGTTAGGAGCCAAGTTGAATTCTTCTCCTACTTGTTTCCCATTTAGGCTAAGAGAGAAGCCTTCTGTTGGTTGGATATAGATGGTCAAAATGTTTGGAGCAAGTGGTTCTCCAAAGATAGAATCCATTTGTTTAAAGACGATGTTGACATGAGTTCCTTTTTCAGTCAGACGTTTACCAGTACGGAAGAAGAAAGGAACACCACGGAAGCGATCGCTGTTTACAAAGAAGGCACCAGATGCAAAGGTTTCAGTTGTAGATTCTGGATTTACATTTGGCTCGCTACGATAAGAAATGTATTTCATGCCATCAATCTTACCTGAACGGTATTGACCACGGATAAAGTGTTCTTTAAGCTCTTCATCCGTTGGATGATAGAGGTTTTTAAAGACCTTAATCTTTTCGGCACGAATCTCATCTTTGGTGAAGCTTGCTGGCTTGTCCATAGCAAGGAGAGAAAGAAGCTGTAATGTATGGTTCTGTACCATATCGCGGAGGGCACCAGATTCATCATAATAGCCACCGCGTTCTTCTACACCCAAGCGCTCCGCAAAGGTAATTTGAACATTGTCGATAAAGTCCTTGTTCCAAACGTTTTCAAAAATCAAGTTTGCAAAGCGGACTGCAAAGATACTTTGAATCATTTCCTTACCAAGATAATGGTCGATACGGAAAATTTGTTCTTCGTCAAATGTTGCTAGGAGCTCGTCATTTAACTTGCTTGCAGTTGCGTAATCTGTACCAAATGGTTTTTCAACGATTAAGCGTTCAAAACCTTTACCATCCACAATGTTTTCAGACTTGAGGTGTTTGGCAATAGTTCCAAAGAACTGAGGTGCCATGGACAAGAAGAAGAGCTTGTTGTGTTCAGCTTGGTATTTGTCATTTAGTTCAGCCTGCAATTGACGCAAAGCAATGTAGTGCTCTGTATCATTGACATCATGACTTTGATAGTAGAAGTGGCTAGCGAACTCTTGAGCCTGTTCGGTACTATCTGCCAAATCAAGGATGGATTCGACTACAACAGATTCAAAATATTCCTTGCTCCAAGGACGACGGGCAGTTCCAATGACAGCAAAGTGCTCGGAAAGATTGCCGGATTTATAAAGTCTAAAAAGGGAAGGGTAGAGCTTGCGTTTAGCCAGGTCTCCACTCGCACCGAAAATTGTAACAATAACCTTAGATGACATCTAGCTACCTAATTTCTATTTTTATTCCTAGTCTTGCTAGGTATGAGGAAACCTCATTTCATAAACTTAATTCTAACATAATTTTCCGAAAAATCAAAAAATCCAATACGAGATAGAAAAAAACTGCAAGGAAATCCTTACAGTTTGTGTTTAGACGTTTAATACCTTGTCCAAGAACTCTTTCAGACGTGGGTGTTGTGGGTTATCAAAGATTTGATCAGGTGTTCCGTCTTCAAGGAATTCACCATCTGCAGTAAAGATAACGCGGTTGGCAACCTGACGGGCAAATCCCATCTCATGGGTTACGATAATCATGGTCATACCTTGCTCAGCCAATTCCTTCATAACGTTTAGTACGTCTCCAACCATCTCAGGGTCAAGTGCTGAAGTTGGTTCATCAAAGAGCATGATGTCTGGATTCATTGCTAGTCCACGAGCGATGGCTACACGTTGTTTTTGACCACCTGATAGGCTATCTGGATTAGCATTAGCTTTATCTGCTAGCCCAACCTTGTCAAGCAACTCCATTCCCAATTTCTCAGCTTCTTCCTTAGTCATCAACTTGTGCTCAATAGGAGCAAAGGTAATGTTGTCCAATACAGACATATGAGGGAAGAGGTTAAAGTGTTGGAACACCATTCCGATATTTTCACGGACATGGTCAACATTGGTTGTTTTTTCAGTTAAGTCATAACCGTTCACAGTGATGTGACCGCTAGTGACTTCTTCTAGAAGATTGAGGCTACGGAGGAAGGTTGACTTACCAGAACCCGAAGGGCCGATGATACAAACAACATCTCCTTCATAGAACTTAGTCGTGATTCCTTTTAAAACCTCATTTTTTCCATAATGCTTGTGTAAATCATTTACATCAATTTTTAATTTTGCCATTAACGAATCCTCTTTTCTAAGCGTTTCGCTAGTCTAGTCAAAAGTGTGATAATTACAAGATAGAAGATAGCAAGGATTGCATACATCTTGAAACTTTGGTAGTTACGGGCGATGATAATCTTACCAGTTTGGAAGAGTTCAACCAAACCGATAGCAGATACGATGGTTGTATCTTTAAGTGCGATAACGAATTGGTTGACAAAGTTTGGCAACATCAATTTAGTTGCTTGTGGCAAGATAATCTTACGCATGGTTTTTCCATAAGAGATCCCCAAGCTTCGGCTGGCTTCCATTTGACCAACCGGAACAGCCTGAATACCACCACGAACGATTTCAGCGATATAAGCGGCTGCATTGAGCGATAGGGCAATAGTACCAGCTACGAAGTCGTTAATTGGGCTTTGTTGGCCTGTGATAGACTCGATGAAGTTTGGAATTCCCCAGAAGATGAAGGCTGCAAGAATCATCAAAGGAATACCACGGATAACGTCAACGAAAATCTCAGAGATCACACGAAGAGATTTGTATGGGCTAACGCTAAACATACCGAAGATAATTCCGATAACAATGGCAATAGCAAATGAGATAAGAGCTAGAGCAAGAGTGATACCAAGCCCACTGAGGAGTTGTTTATAGTTGTTTTGAAGCAAGCCCCAGATAGTTGTCTCATCAACAGTGCTTGTTGATGCAGTTGAAGACTCACTAGCTAGGTATTTATCAAGAATCTTTTGGAATTCTCCGTTTGCTTTAAGGTTTGCAAGTCCGTTGTTGAACATTTCAATCAATTCTGGATTTGCTCCTTTTTTAACAGCAAAGGCTGTTTCACCGATTGGAGTTCCAGCGATTGGTGTTTTCAATTTTTGTCCTTGACTGATAGAATATTTGAGAACAGGCTCATCATCCATAACGGCATCAATGGCACCAGTGTTTAAACTGTCATACATTGAAGAACCATCAGCAAAGGTTTTGATTTTGTAACCGTATTTGCTTTGATTTTCTGTTAGGAAGGTTTGAGAAGCAGTTCCATTTTTAACACCGACTGTCTTTCCTTTTAAATCTTCATAAGAAGCAATGGTGCTTGATTCTTTGACACCAAGGATAGTATTGGCAGTGTAGTATGATTCTGAGAAGTCAAAAGTTGCCTTACGAGCATCTGTGACAGACATACCAGCAATGATACCATCAGCTTGTCCAGCTTGAACAGCACTGATAGCGGCATCAAAACCAGGGTTGGTAATTTCAATTTCGAAACCTTGATCTTTAGCGATGGCCTTAATCAAGTCCATATCAATACCAGTAAATTGGTTGCTTGAGTTTTGGAACACAAACGGTGCAAAAGAAGAATCACTGGCAATGATGTATTTAGCTTTAACAGGAGTTGCTTTTAGACCTGCTGCAGTAGTTGTAGTTGGCACTGCTGAAGATGATGAAGCGGTCCATTTCTTGATGATTTTATCAAGACTACCATCTTTTTTCATTTCAGCCAAGGCTTGGTTAAATTCAGTGACTAGGTGCTCGTATTTGCTTCCTTTTTTCACACCGAAAGCAAAACTCCCTACAGCTTCACCATCCATTTCAATATGGAGGTCTTGCCCTTGGTTAATGGCATATTCGATAACAGGTTTATCATCCATCATAGCATCGATGGCACCAGCACTCAAGCTGTTGTTCATCAGATCACCAGTGTCAAATGTTTTAATAGTAAAGCCGTATTTGTCCTTAATACTTTCAAGGAAACGTTGAGCGGCAGTTCCATTTTTAACACCAACAGTTTTACCTTTTAATTGGTCATACTGACTAATCTTGTGTGATTTTGTAGTTGCAATGACAACTTTTGTATCATAGTAAGTATCAGACATGGTAAAAACTTTTTCACGTTCAGCAGTTTTTGTCATTCCTGCCATGATAGCGTCAGCTTGACCAGCTTGAACCGCATTGACCGCTGCGTCAAATCCAGGATAGGACATCTGAATGTTCCATCCTTTAATCTCAGCGACTTTGTTGATAATGTCAACATCAATTCCTTTATAAGTTTGATCTGAATCTTTAAACTCAAAAGGTGCATAGGCGGTATCAGACACAATCTTAATCGTCTCAGCTTTCGCAATACCTAATGAGAAAATTGGGAATAAAATTAGCAAAAATGCTAGAAATTTTTTCTTCATTTTTAGTCTCCTTTTCCGAATATTTTCCCATTATATCAGAAAAAACTAAAAAATGCAAATCTAGGGACTTTTATGTTAGAAGATGTAACATAGAAGCCCTTTGTTTCTTTATTGAACTGCTACCATAAAGTGCTATAATAATAGTATACAATAGAATAAAAGAGGACAGGGATATGAAGGATAAAAGAATATTTAAAGACTTCCAAGCTTCTCAAATGCGGTTAAACCTCTACACAAGCCCCTTGTTAGCCTTTGTTTTTGTCTTTATAGGAGAGTTTGTGGCTTATACTCTGTATGGTATTAGTTTGTTAGCTCTCGTCGGCCTTGCTAGAAATTTTGGAGAGGCTGGTCAAAATCTTGCAAGCTACTTCCAAAACTTGCTGGCGAGCTTTACGGATAAAACAAGTGACTTTCGTTTAATTTTAGAATTGCTGTCCTTTGGTTTTGTTCTCAACACAGTGTTCAGATGGACTAGAAAAGTTGAGAAAAGACCTATTCGAACTTTAGGATTTTATAGAGAAAATTTCCTCAGCAATATTCTGAAAGGATTTGGTTTAGGTCTGGCACTTTTTCTTCTCACCTTGTTAGGTTTAGTAGCATTAGGGCAATATCGTTTGGAGTCCATTCACTTGAATCCTTATTCGTTTATCTTTGTCATTTTTACCATTCCATTTTGGATTTTACAGGGGACAACAGAAGAAGTGGTGGCCCGTGCTTGGCTCCTTCCTCAATTGGCCTCAAGAACCAATCTAAAACTTGCTGTTGTTATATCTAGCATATTTTTTACCCTGCTTCATATGGGCAATTCTGGTCTAACACCACTATCTCTAGTAAATCTCTTCTTATTCGGAGTTGCCATGGCTCTTTACCTTCTCAAAACTGATACAGTTTGGGGTGTTGCAGGTATTCATGGAGCCTGGAATTTTGCTCAGGGAAATTTATTTGGAATTTTGGTTAGTGGTCAACCATCCGGAACGTCTCTGATGAGCTTTTTACCACAAGGCAATCAAGATTGGCTATCAGGAGGATCTTTTGGGATAGAAGGTTCTATCATGACAAGTTTAGTCTTGTTACTTTTGATTGTCTATCTCGCTTACCAATTAAAGAAAGAAAATGAAAGGATGTGACTTCGGTCTGTCCTTTTCTTCGTGAAAATGCTACAAGTATGCTAAAATAGGAATAGCACATCGAGAGAGGATTCTTATGATCAATCGCATTACAGATAATCAATTTAAACTAGTATCAAAATATCAACCATCAGGAGATCAACCCCAAGCTATCGAGCAGTTGGTAGATAATATCGAGGGTGGAGAAAAAGCTCAGATTCTGATGGGGGCGACTGGAACAGGGAAGACCTATACCATGAGTCAGGTCATTTCCAAAGTCAATAAACCTACTCTGGTCATTGCCCACAATAAAACTCTAGCAGGACAGCTCTATGGGGAGTTTAAGGAATTTTTCCCTGAAAATGCAGTTGAGTACTTTGTGTCTTACTATGATTATTACCAACCTGAGGCCTATGTCCCTTCCAGTGATACCTATATTGAAAAGGACAGCTCTGTCAATGACGAGATTGACAAACTCCGCCACTCAGCGACTTCAGCCCTTTTGGAGCGCAATGATGTTATTGTCGTGGCCTCGGTCTCTTGTATCTATGGTCTGGGTTCGCCCAAGGAATACGCTGATAGTGTCGTGAGTCTCCGTCCTGGTCTTGAAATTTCTCGTGATAAACTCTTGAATGACTTGGTCGATATTCAGTTTGAACGTAATGATATTGATTTCCAACGGGGAAGATTTCGTGTGCGTGGGGATGTGGTGGAGATTTTCCCGGCATCTCGTGATGAACACGCCTTTCGAGTAGAGTTTTTCGGGGATGAGATTGACCGTATTCGTGAGGTTGAGGCTCTGACAGGTCAGGTCTTGGGAGAAGTGGATCATTTGGCGATTTTTCCAGCGACTCACTTTGTGACCAATGACGACCATATGGAAGTTGCTATTGCCAAGATTCAAGCAGAATTAGAAGAGCAACTAGCTATCTTTGAAAAGGAAGGTAAATTGCTTGAAGCCCAACGTTTGAAACAGCGGACAGAGTATGATATCGAAATGCTGCGCGAGATGGGCTATACAAATGGGGTTGAAAACTATTCACGCCACATGGATGGTCGTAGCGAAGGTGAGCCTCCTTATACGCTCTTAGATTTCTTCCCAGATGATTTCTTGATCATGATTGATGAGAGCCACATGACCATGGGACAAATAAAAGGCATGTACAATGGAGACCGTTCGCGTAAGGAAATGCTGGTTAATTATGGTTTCCGTTTGCCGTCTGCTCTGGACAATCGTCCTCTCCGTCGTGAGGAGTTTGAAAGTCATGTGCATCAGATTGTTTATGTTTCAGCGACACCAGGTGACTATGAAAATGAACAGACTGAGACAGTGATTGAGCAAATCATTCGTCCAACGGGACTCTTGGATCCAGAGGTGGAAGTCCGTCCGACTATGGGACAGATTGATGATCTCTTAGGTGAAATTAATGCCCGTGTTGAGAAGAATGAGCGTACCTTTATCACCACCTTGACCAAGAAAATGGCAGAGGACTTAACTGACTACTTCAAGGAAATGGGCATCAAGGTCAAGTACATGCACTCGGATATCAAGACCTTGGAACGGACGGAGATTATCCGTGATCTGCGCTTGGGTGTCTTTGATGTCTTGGTCGGAATTAACCTGCTCCGTGAAGGGATTGACGTACCTGAAGTGAGTCTCGTAGCCATTCTTGATGCTGACAAAGAAGGTTTCCTTCGTAACGAACGTGGACTCATCCAGACCATTGGTCGTGCTGCTCGTAATAGTGAGGGACATGTCATTATGTATGCGGACACTGTGACCCAGTCTATGCAACGTGCCATCGATGAAACTGCCCGCCGTCGGAAAATCCAGATGGCCTATAATGAAGAACATGGTATCGTTCCACAAACCATTAAGAAAGAAATCCGTGACCTGATTGCCGTGACCAAGGCAGTTGCTAAGGAAGAAGACAAGGAAGTTGACATCAATAGCCTCAACAAACAAGAGCGCAAAGAACTTGTCAAGAAACTAGAAAAACAAATGCAAGAAGCCGTCGAAGTGCTTGACTTTGAACTGGCTGCTCAGATCCGTGATATGATGCTGGAAGTCAAGGCGTTGGATTGAGGAAAAATAGATTATAAAGCTGCTTAACTAGGAGGAAAAAGTAATGAAAAAAGCCTTGACTTTGAATTTCACTTTTATAGCAATTATTATTTCAGCCTGTTTTCTAAGTTTTGTAGTGATTTTAGTAGTTAACTTTCATAATACTTTTTCTGGACCAAATCAAAAGGATATTGAGGTGGCAGCAAGCAGAACACTGAATTTATATGGCTTTAAAGGTGAAGTGAAGGTGACGAAGTTTTCCAGACATAGATGGCCTTCTGAAGATTATGAAATTGAATACGATTACACTGAAGAGGTTAATGGTAGGAAAATCACTGTAAGTGACAGTTTAATTTATTTTCCTAAATCTCCAGGAAACTCTAAACGGACGAGTGAAGAACTAGCCTACGATGGAACTATCAAAACGATGTTAAATCAATTTTCACATATAACAAATCAGCTACTCAACCAGAATCCTGTAAGTGTTTCTAACAAAGAAAAAGTAGAGAGTTTTTTCAAGCAATATGAAAATCCCAATTTGGAATTCGTAAATAGCTACTGGAATGTCGATGAGAGAGCAGAGAATATTACAGAATATTATGATCTCATAGATAAGAATCGTAAGGAGGGGAAACCTTTTCAAGGTTTATATGATCTCCCTATTGATGAATTTCTGGAAAATGGAATTATTAAAGGTCATGTTATCTATAAAGATATTGTGTTAGAAGAAGGATACAAGGATTATTTTAATGGTGAAGGTGGTCTGACAGAGTTTATCGAAAATGGAATAGATAGCGCAGACCTTGCAGACGCATTTTATGAAATCTCTTATTATTACGCCGGAAAAAGTGGGAAAAGTTATCGTTCTGGTAGCAAGACAACTTTAAAAATTCAAAATCATAAAATGAAGGATTATGGAATTAATAATGACTAAAAACTTTTTCATTAAGTATTTTAGTTCGATATTAATAATGGATTTGGAACAACATACAGTCCATCGATTATTGAAGTATAAACATGAAAAGAAAAGGAGTCATCCATTTTGAAACACTTAACTTTATTTAGAATAGTCTATCTGATTTTACTAGGATTTGTCCTTATCGATTTTTGCCTATCAATATTTGGTTTATCGTTTACTCCCATTCTTTGGGATAGTTGGCTTTTCCTTTTAGTGATTACTCTTTTTATTCGTTTTTGTAGACATCTGGTAATTCTAGACCTTCTCTTTGGAATATTTGGAATACCATTCATTCCCATTATATTTAAAACAGGACAATTTGTACCAGTTATTTTGGTTATCGCGCATATTCTTAGTTATTGTTTCAAGGAACGATACCGTATTTTTGATGGAATCCGTAGTACTATTTGTAGTTTATATATATGGATATTTATGTTTGTTATTTTTGCCTTTATGCCACAAATCCCTATTCCAATAACACTTGATTTTGAAGTTCAGGAACAAGAAATTGTCATTAAAAAAGGATATTTGCTTCATGAAGTAAATGATTACCACGAACGAATTAATCCCTTCATTATGAAGTCTGAAGTTAGCCATGAAAAAGTTATCTAATTTAGAAAGCGAGTAAATTTATGTCCCGTTCCCAATTAACAATTTTAACAAACATTTGTCTGATTGAAGACATAGAAACCCAGCGCGTGGTTATGCAGTACCGTGCTCCTGAAACCAATCGTTGGTCAGGTTATGCCTTTCCAGGAGGCCATGTAGAAAACGGCGAGTCTTTCGCAGAGTCTGTCATTCGTGAAATCTATGAAGAAACAGGGTTGACTATCCAAAATCCGCAATTGGTCGGCATTAAAAATTGGCCTCTGGATACAGGTGGGCGCTATATTGTCGTTTGTTATAAGGCGACTGAGTTCTCTGGTAGCCTTCGCTCTTCAGATGAAGGAGAAGTTTCTTGGGTGCAAAAAGACCAGATTCCAAACTTGGATCTGGCCTATGATATGTTACCCTTGATGGAGATGATGGAAGCTCCTGACAAATCTGAATTTTTCTACCCTCGCCGTACAGAAGACGATTGGGAAAAGAAAATTTTCTAATCCTTTACTAAATAACCTAGCTGATCCAAGGCCTCCTCGATATAGTGGAGGTCTTGTTGTGTTTCGGCTTCGACTAGGTGGTAATGGATGCCATCTGTCAATTCAGACAGAGGTCTAAAATCTGAATGCTCGACTTGTTCTAGAAAATGTTGCACATCTCTGCGACAAGACAGTTTCAGCAAGGTTTCAATTTCTCCATAGACGGGATGGTCAATCAGAGTGTTTTGAACACGTCCACCATTATCAACGATAGCAAGGAGTTCTTGACCGATTTCTTCAACTTCATGTTTCACTTTGAAAAGTTTGTGAACATAAGGATTGGTTTCAATTTGCTTATAGACGTAGCCACGATTGGTGGATAGGATAGGAGCGCCATCGGCTCTCAAAATTGCAATGTCCTGTACAATGACCTGACGTGTGACATGAAAATGTTCCGCCAAACTTTGGCCATTAAGGGATTTAGGAGCTTCTTTCAAGAGTTGGAGCAGGGCTTGTTTGCGATCTTTTGTCATAGCTTTTCCTTTTAACGGCGTTTTCGAAGCACTTTATAGACAGCTAGTGCTAATGTATAGTCTACCATACTATGGATAATTGTGCCAAATCCAACTAGCACAAATAGAACATAAAACATATTTTCTACATTGGTACCAGAAGTTGCGTAAAAAACGACACAGGCCAATACTTCAGCAAGGGCATGGATAAGCGCTAAAACAAAGTTAAAAATCCAGGAAGATTTTGGTTTATCTAGTGTATCGGGGAATTTTTGTAGGTAAAGAGCTCCCAATGTTCCAAAAAAGATATGGGAAAAAGCTCGAAATACGATAACCATGGGATAGCCAGCCATCAAAAATCCAAAACTTGAGGCTAGAATGACAAAAACAGCCATCAAGGGCGACAAGAACATGGCAATAAAAATAGCGATGTGACTCCCCAAAGTGTAAGAAGCAGGTGGAATGACAATCTTAAAAGGCATAACAATTGGAATCAAAATTGCAATAGCTGTTAAGAGGGCAGTCATTGTCATAAATTGTGTCTTTTTCCGTGTATTCATAAGAATCTCCTTTTTAACTGTATATACACTAGTATAGTACAACAGACAAGACAATAAAGCAAGGATTTACTTAGGCGTATAAGTCATTTTTTAGTTAAAGGCTAGTAAACATTTCACTAAAAACACAAAATACATCAAATAAAATCTCCACCTTCAAGTATGAAAGCGGAGATTGTTTTTATTTCTTTAAAGTTTGTAGTCTTGGAACAATGGCTAGGGTTAGAACTGCGGAAATGACTAATTCAGCAATCGAATTTGTAGAGATAACAGTTGCTAGGAGTTTTTGGATATTACCATCAAAAACATTTCCAAAAAGGTAGAAAATTCCACCAAGGACAAAGACTGTGTTGGTAAGTGAACCAAGGGCACCAGCTAGAATCAGACCAGTCTTGTTTTTCATCAGTTTATAGACTAGATAAGGAGTTAAACCAATCAAAATACGTGGGACGATGGCAATGATAGCTGAATAGATGTTTCCGTTTGGGACGAATGGTGAGAAGAGGTAGCTTGTCGGTAGAATCGTAATTGTATTAACCGTCAAACTAAGTAACCCCATCAAAAATCCAAGTGTAACTCCAACTCGTGGACCGTAAATAATGCTGGCGATAATGACAGGAATGTGAACAATGGTCGGTTTGATTGGGAATGGAAAAAGGTTAAAGATAAGTGAGCTCAGAAAATGAATCACGAGCATGGTTGCAAAAAAGATAGCAATGGGTGCAATATTAGAGCGTTTTTTCATCGAGAGTTTCCTTTATTCTTTCTAAAATAATTGTGAGGTCAGCTAAAGCTCCTCGTCCATGGTCTCCGCAAGCTAGTAGGGATTCTTTTGGAGCAATCAGCTGATAGCAGTAGCTTTCTAATGTTTTCAGATTAGCCTGAGTTGCCGGATGGTCATACATTTTTGTATTCATAGCTGGTGCGATGAGTTTGGGAATATGACTTGGCAAGGCTAGAGCAGTACTGGTCACCATATTGTCCGCAAAACCGTGGGCTAGTTTTGCAATAGTATTAGCAGTTGCAGGGGCTACGATAAATAAATCTGCTTTTTTTCCAAGTTCAATATGATTAATCTGATCAGGATAGGGTTCCTTCATGACATCCAAGTGGACAGGATTCTGTGATAAGACCTGTAGTGTCAAAGGTTGGATAAACTCTGTAGCAGCCTGAGTCATTAAGACAGTGACTTGATGGCCTTGTTTTTTTAGAGAACTGACTAAATCTGCCGACTTGTAAGAGGCAATTGAGCCCGTTACAGCCAAGAGAATATGTGCCATAGTTTTCCTTTCTATGAATGATAGTCTTGAATTTTTTCAAGGAGGAGTTTTGCAATTTCTTCTTTAGTCTTGACTGTTTGAAGCTGATCTTTCTCAACAAAGATTGCACGATGCTGGTTTGCTGAAATTTGAGTCAGGTCATTTGCGATAATCAAGTCTGCTTGGTTCTTGATAAGACTTTTTCGGGCAATCTCAATGAGATAATCCTCAGAGACATCAACCAACAGTTTGAAACCAATCAGATGAATAGCAGGATTCCACTCCTTGACTAGAGAGATGATTTTTGGTGTTTTTTTCAGGAATAAAACCTGAATCTCATCAGTCGAAGAAATCTTAGCCTGATGATTCTGCTTGCTTAAAAATTCTTCCAAATTAGAGCTAGCCTGAACTTCCTCTAGACCTGTCATATAGACAGGAGTGTAATCAGACACAGCCATTGAGTGAATCAAGACCTGATAGTCCTTGACACGTTCTTGCATTTCAAGGAGAAGGTCGTTTGTATTGTTAATTTCTTGAATGCTTAGGTTGGGATGGGCTTCTGGCTTTAGAGCTCGTTTTGTTGTTATCAAACAAACTTCATGCCCTGCAGCAAGCAAGGTTTCTGTTATGATTTTCCCCAAGCGTCCTGTAGAATGGTTAGTGATGGAGCGGACGCTATCGATAGCTTCACTAGTACCGCCCGATGTAACTAAAATTTTCATAGCACTATTGTACACAAAAATAAACGGTAAGTAAAATGAAAGTGATAAAATTTTGGTAAAAGGAAAGAATATAGTTTCAAACTATAAAGCCATATAAAATTTAAGAAAGAACTCTAAAAACCTTAAAAATAGGGATATTTACGAACGTTTAGAGAGTTTTAGGATGTTAAAAATCTTGTTTTGTGTTATAATGAATTATCATATAAGAGGTTAGAGGAGTTTTGAATGAAAACAGATATTGAAATCGCACAGAGTATTGAGTTGAAGTCAATCGTTGATGTTGTAGAGAAACTTGGTATTTCTTACGATGATTTGGAGTTGTACGGAAAGTACAAGGCTAAGCTCAGCTTTGATAAAATTCGTGCAGTTGAGAGCAATCCAGTTGGGAAATTGATCTTGGTTACTGCCATCAACCCAACGCCTGCAGGTGAAGGAAAATCAACTATTACCATTGGTCTTGCGGATGCCTTGAACAAGATTGGCAAGAAAACCATGATTGCTATTCGCGAACCATCTCTTGGTCCAGTAATGGGTATCAAGGGTGGTGCCGCTGGTGGTGGTTACGCTCAAGTTCTGCCAATGGAAGACATCAACCTCCACTTCACTGGAGATATGCATGCCATTACGACTGCCAACAATGCGCTTTCTGCCTTGATTGACAACCACTTACACCAAGGGAATGAGTTGGGAATTGACCAACGTCGTATCCTTTGGAAACGTGTAGTAGACTTGAATGACCGTGCTCTTCGCCATGTGACCGTTGGACTTGGTGGTCCTCTAAATGGTATTCCACGTGAGGATGGCTTTGATATTACAGTTGCTTCCGAAATCATGGCAATTCTTTGCTTGGCAACAGACATCGAGGACTTGAAACGCCGTCTGGCTAATATCGTTATCGGTTATCGTTATGACCGTACACCTGTTTCTGTAGGTGATTTGCAGGTTGAAGGTGCCTTGGCGTTGATCTTGAAGGATGCTATTAAACCAAACTTGGTTCAGACAATTTACGGTACACCTGCCTTTGTACACGGTGGTCCATTTGCCAATATCGCTCATGGATGTAACTCTGTCTTGGCAACGACAACAGCCCTTCACTTGGCTGATTACACAGTTACTGAAGCTGGTTTTGGTGCAGACCTTGGTGCTGAGAAATTCCTTGATATTAAGACTCCAAACTTACCAACATCTCCAGATGCAGTTGTCATTGTCGCAACCCTTCGTGCCCTTAAGATGAATGGTGGTGTGGCTAAAGACGCTTTGACAGAAGAAAACGTAGAAGCTGTTCGTGCCGGTTTTGCTAACTTGAAACGCCACGTTGAAAATATCCGTAAGTTCGGTATTCCAGCAGTAGTAGCTATTAATGAATTTGTATCTGATACAGAAGCTGAAATTGCAGCCTTGAAAGAACTCTGTGCCTCAATTGATGTACCAGTTGAGTTAGCAAGTGTCTGGGCTGATGGTGCAGAAGGTGGAGTAGCACTTGCCGAAACAGTTGTTAAAACAATCGCTGAAAACCCAGCTAACTACAAACGTTTGTATGACAATGACCTTTCTGTTCAAGAAAAGATTGAAAAGATTGTTACTGAAATCTACCGTGGTAGCAAAGTGAACTTTGAGAAGAAAGCTCAAACACAAATCGCTCAAATCGTTCAAAACGGTTGGGACAAATTGCCAATCTGTATGGCTAAAACTCAATACAGTTTCTCAGACAATCCAAATGCACTTGGAGCACCTGAAAACTTTGAAATTACCATTCGTGAATTGGTACCAAAATTAGGTGCAGGCTTTATCGTTGCCTTAACTGGTGATGTCATGACCATGCCTGGACTTCCAAAACGACCTGCTGCTCTTAATATGGATGTTGAAAGCGATGGAACAGTCCTAGGTTTGTTCTAGTATATTGTAATTGACTTTAAATGAGTTTGGAAATACTATCCAAGCTCATTTTTTATCTAGATATAAGAAGTTACCTTCTAGACGCAATCAGTCTAGGTAAAGATATTTTCCCTGAATTCTGATATAATAGAAATATTGACTTCAAGAGTAAGGAAGAGAAGATGAACGCATTATTAAATGGAATGAATGACCGTCAGGCTGAGGCGGTGCAAACGACAGAAGGTCCCTTGTTAATTATGGCAGGAGCTGGTTCTGGAAAGACTCGTGTTTTGACCCACCGTATCGCTTATTTGATTGATGAAAAGATGGTCAATCCTTGGAATATCTTGGCCATTACCTTTACTAACAAGGCTGCGCGTGAGATGAAGGAGCGTGCTTATAGCCTCAATCCATCCACTCAGGACTGTCTGATTGCGACCTTCCACTCCATGTGTGTTCGTATTTTGCGTCGGGATGCGGACCATATTGGCTACAACCGTAATTTTACTATTGTGGATCCTGGTGAACAGCGAACTCTCATGAAACGCATTCTCAAGCAGTTGAATTTAGATCCTAAAAAATGGAATGAACGAACTATTTTGGGGACCATTTCTAATGCTAAGAATGATTTGATTGATGATGTGGCTTATGCTGCCCAAGCTGGCGATATGTATACGCAAATCGTCGCCCAGTGTTACACGGCTTATCAAAAAGAGCTTCGTCAGTCAGAGTCAGTTGACTTTGATGATTTGATTATGCTGACCTTGCGTCTCTTTGATCAAAATCCTGATGTTTTGACTTACTATCAACAGAAATTCCAATACATCCACGTTGATGAGTACCAAGATACCAACCATGCTCAGTACCAACTGGTCAAACTCTTGGCTTCGCGCTTTAAAAACATCTGTGTGGTTGGGGATGCGGACCAGTCTATCTACGGCTGGCGTGGTGCTGATATGCAGAATATTTTGGACTTTGAAAAGGATTATCCCCAAGCCAAGGTAGTTTTATTGGAGGAAAATTACCGCTCAACGAAGACCATCCTCCAAGCGGCCAACGAGGTTATTAAAAACAATAAAAATCGCCGTCCTAAGAATCTCTGGACTCAAAACTCTGATGGGGAACAAATCGTTTACTATCGTGCCAATGATGAGCTAGATGAGGCTGTATTTGTAGCCAGAACTATCGATGAACTGGGTCGCAACCAAAACTTCCTTCACAAGGATTTTGCAGTTCTTTATCGTACTAATGCGCAGTCCCGTACTATTGAGGAAGCCTTGCTCAAGTCAAATATCCCTTATACCATGGTTGGCGGAACCAAGTTCTACATCCGTAAGGAAATTCGAGATATTATCGCTTACCTCAATCTTATTGCCAATTTGAGTGACAATATCAGTTTTGAGCGCATTATCAACGAGCCTAAACGTGGAATTGGGCCAGGTACAGTTGAGAAAATCCGTGAATTTGCGAATATGCAAGACATGTCCATGCTAGATGCTTCAGCCAATATCATGTTATCTGGTATCAAGGGTAAGGCAGCCCAGTCTATCTGGGATTTCGCCAATATGATTCTAGATTTACGAGAGCAGCTAGATCAATTAAATATTACTGAGTTGGTTGAGGCTGTCCTTGAAAAAACAGGTTACGTCGATATTCTAAATGCTCAAGCGACTTTAGAAAGCAAGGCTAGGGTTGAAAATATTGAAGAGTTCCTTTCTGTGACGAAAAACTTTGATGACACCTCTGATGTGCCAGAAGAGGAAACTGGTCTGGACAAACTGAGTCGTTTCTTAAATGATTTAGCCTTGATTGCGGATACAGATTCAGGTAGTCAGGAGACATCAGAAGTGACCCTGATGACCCTGCATGCTGCCAAAGGTCTCGAGTTTCCAGTTGTCTTTTTGATTGGGATGGAAGAAAATGTCTTTCCGCTTAGCCGTGCAGCTGAAGATCAAGATGAATTAGAAGAAGAACGCCGTCTAGCCTATGTAGGTATCACGCGTGCAGAGAAAATTCTCTATCTGACCAATGCCAACTCACGCCTGCTTTTTGGTCGTACCAACTACAACCGTCCAACTCGTTTTATTAACGAAATCAGTTCAGACTTGCTTGAGTATCAAGGTCTGGCTCGTCCTTCAAATTCAAGCTTTAAGGCATCATATAGTAGTGGTGGTCTTGCCTTCGGTCAAGGTATGAGTTTGGCTCAAGCTCTTCAAGATCGTAAACGCAGTGCTGCCCCAAAATCTATCCAGTCAAGCGGTCTTCCGTTTGGTCAATTTACAGCTGGAGCAAAATCAGGGTCTAGCGAGGCAAATTGGGTCATTGGTGATATTGCCCTCCACAAGAAATGGGGAGAGGGAACTGTTCTGGAAGTGTCAGGTAGTGGCACTACACAGGAATTGAAAATCAATTTCCCAGAAGTTGGCCTGAAAAAACTTTTAGCAAGTGTGGCCCCAATTGAGAAAAAAATCTAATTTTTCATCCTTCTCACGAATAATAAAGTGAGGAGGATTTTTATGTATAGTATTTCATTTCAAGAAGATTCACTATTACCAAGAGAAAGGCTGGCAAAAGAAGGAGTTGAAGCGCTCAGTAACCAAGAATTGCTAGCTATTTTACTTAGGACAGGAACACGGCAAGCAAGCGTTTTTGAAATTGCCCAGAAAGTCTTGAACAATCTTTCAAGCCTAACGGATTTGAAAAAAATGACCCTGCAGGAATTGCAGAGTCTGTCTGGTATCGGGCGTGTTAAGGCTATAGAATTACAAGCTATGATTGAACTGGGGCATCGTATTCATAAACATGAGACCCTTGAGATGGAAAGTATTCTCAGCAGTCAAAAGTTGGCTAAGAAGATGCAGCAGGAGTTGGGACATAAAAAACAAGAGCACCTGGTAGCGCTCTATCTCAATACTCAAAATCAAATCATCCATCAACAGACTATTTTTATCGGTTCAGCTACTCGCAGTATCGCTGAACCACGTGAAATTCTTCATTATGCTATCAAGCATATGGCGACTTCACTCATCTTGGTCCACAATCATCCTTCAGGAGCGGTGGCGCCTAGCCTAAATGATGATCATGTGACTAAACTTGTAAAAGAAGCCTGCGAACTGATGGGAATTGTCCTCTTGGACCACTTGATTGTCTCTCACTCCAGTTATTTTAGTTACCGTGAAAAGACGGATTTAATTTAAAGTTCATTGACGACATAGTCGAAAAGTGTTTTATCTTTGGGACGATTTTCAAATAGAAATTCTGGGTGCCATTGGACACCGAGAAAGGCAACATCATCCGTACTCATAACAGCTTCAATGATACCATCTTTAGGATCATGAGCCACAACTTTTAAGTTGGGGGCCAAATCCTTGATGCTCTGATGGTGGAAGGAGTTGATATGGGAAATTTCTCCATAGATTTCTCGAAGAACTGTATCAGGTTCTGTTACCAATCGCTGAGTTGTGTACTCGGCAGAACAATCCTGCCAATGGTCTTCGATATCTTGGTACAAAGTTCCACCCATGGCAACGTTAAAGAGTTGAGTTCCACGACAGACAGAAAAAATTGGCTTTTTCTGTTTAATCGCTTCCTTGATGAGAGCTAGTTCAAAGATATCCCTTTGAAGGTGGTAGTCATCGCTATCGATGGTTTTTGGTTCACCATAGAATTTTGGATCAACATTTTGCCCACCTGTCAAGATGAGCTTGTCAATCATACTGATATAGTAGCAGGCCATTTCTTGATCACCAATCGGTAGGATGATGGGAATCCCTCCAGCGTCTTTAACGCCTTCAACAAAACCTTTTGCTACGTAGCTCATCATGATGTCATCATCTGGATGAGTTTTTTCGTTTCCTGTAATCCCAATAACTGGTTTTTTCATAAAATGATTTTCGCTTTCTAATCCTCTTTTCGCATGAAGTAGAGGAGGGTTTGGAGTTCACTTGTCAAATCAACATACTGAACGACCACGTCTTTTGGTAAATGCAGATGGACAGGTGAAAAACTGAGAATTCCTTTCACGCCAGCATCCACTAAGAGATTGGCAACCTCTTGTGACTTGACACTGGGAACGGTCAGGATAGCAGTCTTCACATCAGCATCCTTGATTTTATCCTTGATTTGAGAAATCCCGTAAATGGGAATTCCATCAGGAGTTTGGGTACCGACTTCGGGATGGTCATCTAGGTCAAAGGCCATGATAATCTTCATCTTGTTGCGCTCATGGAAGCGGTAGTGGAGAAGGGCGTGGCCCATATTTCCAATACCTACCAGCATGACATTGGTGATGGAGTTATCATTGAGCAAATCGGCAAAAAATGTCATCAGTTTTTTGACATCATAGCCAAATCCACGCCGACCTAGTTCACCAAAATAGGAAAAATCACGACGAACTGTCGCTGAATCAATACCGATAGCCTCTGCAATTTGTTTAGAGTTGGCACGTTCAATCTTTTCTGCATGAAATCTCTTAAAAATTCGATAGTAGAGAGAGAGTCTTTTCGCTGTAGCTTTTGGAATAGCAGACTGTTTATCTTTCACAAAATCACAACCTTTCTATTCTTCTATTTTATAGAAACATTGTGAAAAAATCAACAAAAACAAGAAAAAACTAAGAAAAATCTTAGTTTTGATGTAAAAAATCTGCATGTGATAGAAAACGGTAGAGGTCTCCGATCAGTCCTTGGTAAACTTCCTGCCCCTTAAAGGTCAAAGAAGTCACATAAAGTGTATCTGGCAGAGTCACACATCCTGACAGAGCCAGCATGAGAGCCTCGTAATCCTCATACTTGAGAGTTCGCTCTACAT
Organism: Streptococcus mitis; assembly: GCA_965245755.1. Lineage (GTDB taxonomy): Bacteria > Bacillota > Bacilli > Lactobacillales > Streptococcaceae > Streptococcus > Streptococcus mitis_DY. The sequence goes on from CBDFAU010000007.1 coordinate 53,037, forward strand.
GATAGCTGTCCTTATAGGTCAGTTCAAACATATGGAACCTATCTTTCTGATTTTGTAAAGACACCACGTTCTACCAAGCTATCCATGAGAAAATAGAATTTTTCCTGATGAATGTGGTGGTCTTCTGATTTGAAAATATCAACTAGACGTAACCCAAACTTGTCAGTGATATTGATTTTTGCACCTGTAAGTTCCTTGTTAATGATGATTTTGAGTTGGAATCCCTCACCGCTGTTCGGAACTTTTTCTAAAAGGCGAGTCAATTCATAGTTACCAACCTTAGTCTCAAAAAAGGTGTTGTCCTTAAGGGTAAATTTTTTAACAGAAGGGCTAAGAGTGTAGTCGTAACGACAATTTTTTAACTGAATGGTTTTTTCAAATGCCATATGGCTAACCTCCGATAATTTCTTTTAAGGTTTTTGCGAGGGTATGTAGGTCTTCAACAGTATTTTCTGGCGACAAACTGATACGAACGGATTCCTTCAAGCGTTCTGAATTTGCCCCGTACATGGCTTCAAGAACATGGCTGGATTGTACAATGCCTGCAGTGCAGGCTGAGCCAGTAGAGATTGAAATTCCAGCCAAATCTAGACGAAGGAGTAAGAGATCATTTTTCTGACCAGGAAATCCAATATTGAGAACATAAGGGAGATGGTGATCGCCTCTATTCAGGTAATACTGAACTCCCTCTAGCTCTGTCAGAAAGGCAGTCTCTAGGTTTTGTACATGTTGAAAATGTTCTTCTTGTTTTTCTAGGTCCTCTTTTAGGGCTGCAACCATGCCTACGATGGCAGCTAAATTTTCAGTTCCTGCACGTTTTTTCTGTTCTTGGTCTCCGCCATGAAGATAGGAATCAAAGTCCATGCTAGAAGCGTAGAGAAAACCGACTCCCTTGGGACCATGGAATTTATGTGCCGAAGCAGTGAGAAAATCAATGCCCAATTTTTCTGGGTGAATAGGGATTTTACCAATAGCCTGAACTGCATCGACATGATAGGCAGCAGGGTGTTGCTTGAGTATTTGGCCAATTTCAGCAATGGGCAGTAGGTTTCCCGTCTCATTATTGGCAAACATGGTAGAAACCAAAATCGTATCGTCACGTAAGGCCTTTTGAATTTGTTGGGCTGTGATTTCTTGATTTTCTGGTTGGATAATGGTTACTTCAAAACCAAAGTGTTGAACCAAGTAATCAATCGTTTCAAGGACAGCATGGTGCTCAATGGCAGTCGTGATGATATGTTTTCCTTGTTCTTGGTGACGAAGGCAGTAGCCAATGATGGCAGTATTGTTGCCTTCTGTCCCACCAGAAGTGAAAAAGATATGTTGAGGTTTTGTCCCCAGTAACTGAGCTAGTTCCTGACGGGCTTCTCGCAAGAGTTTACCAGCTTGACGACCATGACCATGAATACTAGAAGGGTTTCCGTGGGTTTCTTGCATAACCTTGGTCATGGCTGAAATAGCAACTGCTGACATGGGAGTCGTTGCAGCATTGTCCAAATAAATCAAAGAATCACCTTATTTCTTTTTATTGTAGGCAAAGAGTGGGCTGACTGGTTTTCTTTCGTGAATACGGACGATGGCATCACCAATTAACTCACTAGCAGTGATGTAGCATACGTTTTTAGGAGTTTTTTCTTTTGTTGCTACTGAATCAGTCACAAGAATTTCTTTAATATTAGTTTTGTCAAGAAGTTCAGCAGCTCCTTCGACGAAGAGACCGTGGCTAGAAACAGCATAAATTTCTGTAGCTCCTTCACGTTCAACGATTTTGGCAGCTTCAGAGAAGGTACGTCCTGTATTAAGGATATCGTCAATTAAAATAGCTTTCTTACCTTCAACATCACCGATGATATAACCTTCGTTGCGAGTTGCATCGTCTTGTGGGTAGTCGATAATGGCGATAGGAGCATCAAGATATTCAGCCAAGCTACGAGCGCGTTTCACACCTGAATTCTTAGGGCTAACAACAACAACATCTGAACCAAGTAAGCCCTTATCGCAATAATGTTTTGCAAATAGGGGAACTGTGAAAAGGTTATCAACAGGAATGTCAAAGAAGCCTTGAACCTGAACGGCATGCAAATCAAGCGTAAGGATACGATCGACACCAGCCTTAACTAGCATATTGGCAACTAGTTTTGCTGTAAGTGGCTCACGAGGTGAAGCGATGCGGTCTTGACGTGCATAGCCAAAATATGGAAGGACAACGTTGATACTGTGGGCACTTGCACGCACACAAGCATCAACCATGATAAGCAATTCCATTAGGTGGTTGTTAACAGGGAAACTTGTTGATTGGATGATGTACACATCATAACCACGGACACTTTCTTCGATATTTACTTGGATTTCTCCATCTGAAAATTGACGTGATGATAGTTTTCCAAGTGGGACACCAACAGCTTGAGCAATTTTCTGTGCAATCTCTTGGTTAGAGTTGAGTGCGAAAAGTTTCATGTTTTTTCTATCTGACATTATAGACCGTCCTCTGTAAACTTTTTAAATCCTAGCCATATCTGCCTAACCTATATGAACAGGGATTTTTGTATTTTATCTTTTCTATTTTACCAAAAAATAGAGATTATTTCAGCTATTTTTCATGCTTTTGACAAATCGAACCAATTTTGAGGGAGCTTTTTGATAATCAATCTGATTTTCCTCTAAAAATTGTTGGAAATCCTGTTTCCCTTGCTCGTGATTCTCGACTTCAAGCTCTAATTCGTAATCTGTAATATCAAAGTACTGACTTTCATCCAACGCCATGAGACCAATAGCTGTTTGCATTTCATAGCGAAGTGTCGTTAGACAACCAAGAATCTGCCATTCACTAGTTTTAATACCATGTTTCGCCAATTCATCCAGTACTATCCCTTGAGGAAGTTCTTTCTTGCTCAGATAGTTTTCAGCATCTTTTAGTTGCAATTTTTGATTGTATTCCATGTTTCCAACACTTTGCGGGACTTTGAGTGTCAATTCTGCCCAGTTCTCAAAGGTTCGAATGCGCATAGCAACTTTCTTTTCTCGCAGTTCAAAATCAGGCGTGTCGATGTAGTAATTTTTTTGAAGAACAGGAGTGATGTCTGTGAACTGGTCTTTTAGACGATTGTATTCATCTTTTTTCAAGAGTGTTTTCAATTCAATTTCTAAATGTTTCAATTTTCTTACCTTTTCTTTATCTATGAAAGCGGATTATATGATATAATAGCATTGTATTTATTGTATATGAATCTGGAGAAAAAATCAAAGATATTTTTGAAGGATAATATGAGAACAAGGGAGAATATATGACCTTAGAATGGGAAGAATTTCTAGATCCTTACATTCAAGCTGTTGGTGAGTTAAAGATTAAACTACGTGGTATTCGGAAGCAATATCGTAAGCAAAATAAGCATTCTCCTATTGAGTTTGTGACTGGTCGAGTCAAGCCAATTGAAAGCATTAAGGAAAAAATGGCTCGTCGTGGCATTACTTATGCGACTTTAGAGCACGATTTGCAGGATATTGCTGGCTTGCGTGTGATGGTTCAGTTTGTAGATGACGTCAAAGAAGTAGTGGAAATCTTGCGCAAACGTCAGGACATGCGAATCATACAGGAGCGAGATTACATTACTCATCGAAAGGCTTCAGGCTACCGTTCCTATCATGTGGTAGTAGAATATATGGTTGACACCATCAATGGAGCCAAGACCATTTTGGCGGAAATTCAGATTCGTACTTTGGCCATGAATTTCTGGGCAACGATAGAACATTCTCTCAACTACAAGTACCAAGGGGATTTCCCAGAGGAAATTAAAAAGAGACTGGAAATTACTGCCAAAATTGCCCATCAGTTGGATGAAGAAATGGGTAAAATTCGAGATGATATCCAGGAAGCCCAGGCTCTTTTTGATCCTTTGAGTAGAAAATTAAATGACGGTGTAGGAAACAGTGACGATACAGATGAAGAATACAGGTAAACGAATTGACCTGATAGCTAATAGAAAACCGCAGAGTCAAAGGGTTTTGTATGAATTGCGAGATCGTTTGAAGAGAAATCAGTTTATACTCAATGATACCAATCCGGATATTGTCATCTCCATTGGTGGGGATGGCATGCTCTTGTCGGCTTTTCATAAGTACGAAAATCAACTTGATAAGGTCCGATTTATCGGTGTTCACACTGGACATTTGGGCTTCTATACGGACTACCGTGATTTTGAGTTGGACAAGCTAGTGACTAATTTGCAGCTAGATACCGGAGCAAGAGTCTCTTACCCTGTTCTGAATGTGAAGGTTTTTCTTGAAAATGGTGAAGTGAAGATTTTTAGAGCACTAAATGAAGCCAGTATCCGCAGGTCTGATCGAACCATGGTGGCGGATGTTGTGATTAACGGTGTCCACTTTGAACGTTTTCGTGGAGATGGGTTAACAGTTTCGACACCGACTGGTAGTACAGCCTATAATAAGTCGCTTGGTGGAGCTGTTTTACACCCTACCATTGAAGCTCTGCAGTTGACTGAAATTGCTAGCCTTAACAATCGTGTCTATCGAACCCTGGGTTCATCTATTATTGTGCCTAAGAAGGATAAGATTGAACTTATCCCGACGAGAAACGATTACCATACTATTTCGGTTGACAATAGCGTTTATTCCTTCCGTAATATTGAGCGTATTGAGTATCAAATCGACCATCATAAGATTCACTTTGTGGCATCACCTAGCCATACCAGTTTTTGGAACCGTGTTAAGGATGCTTTCATTGGCGAGGTGGACGAATGAGGTTTGAATTTATCGCAGATGAACATGTCAAGGTTAAGACCTTCTTAAAAAAGCACGAGGTTTCTAAGGGGCTCCTGGCTAAGATTAAATTTCGAGGCGGAGCTATTCTGGTCAATGATCAACCACAAAATGCGACGTATCTATTGGATATTGGAGACCGAGTTATCATCGATATTCCTGCTGAGGAAGGCTTTGAAACTCTAGAAGCTATCGAGCGTCCACTGGATATTCTCTATGAGGATGACCATTTTCTAGTCTTAAATAAACCCTATGGAGTGGCTTCTATTCCTAGTGTCAATCACTCCAATACCATTGCCAATTTTATCAAGGGTTACTACGTCAAGCAAGACTATGAAAATCAGCAGGTTCACATTGTAACCAGACTTGATAGGGACACTTCTGGCTTGATGCTCTTTGCCAAGCACGGTTATGCCCACGCACGATTAGACAAGCAGTTGCAGAAGAAATCTATCGAGAAGCGCTATTTTGCTTTGGTTAAAGGCAATGGACACTTGGAGTCAGAGGGGGAAATTATTGCCCCGATTGCGCGTGATGAAGACTCCATTATTACCAGACGCGTAGCTAAAGGTGGAAAGTATGCTCATACTTCTTACAAGATTGTAGCATCTTATGGGAATATTCATTTGGTAGACATTCGCCTGCATACTGGAAGAACCCACCAGATCCGAGTCCATTTTTCTCATATTGGTTTTCCTTTGTTGGGAGATGATTTGTACGGTGGTAGTTTGGACGATGGAATTCAGCGCCAAGCCCTACATTGTCATTCCTTAACTTTTTATCATCCATTTTTAGAGCAAGACTTGCAGTTAGAAAGTCCCTTGCCGGATGATTTTAGCAACCTTATTACCCAGTTATCAACTAATACTCTATAAAAACTGTTTCAGAGTATAATTATTATCTTAAAGGAGAAAACTCATGGAAGTTTTTGAAAGTCTCAAAGCCAACTTGGTTGGTAAAAATGCTCGTATCGTTCTCCCTGAAGGGGAAGAACCTCGTATTCTTCAAGCAACAAAACGCTTGGTAAAAGAAACAGAAGTGATTCCTGTTTTGCTTGGAAATCCTGAAAAAATTAGAATTTATCTTGAAATCGAAGGTATTGAGGACGGTTATGAAGTCATCGACCCTCAACACTACGATAAATTTGAAGAAATGGTTGCTGCTTTAGTGGAGCGTCGCAAGGGCAAAATGTCTGAAGAAGATGCACGCAAGGTTTTGGTTGAAGATGTCAACTATTTTGGTGTTATGTTGGTTTACTTAGGCTTGGTTGATGGAATGGTGTCAGGAGCGATTCACTCAACAGCTTCAACAGTACGTCCAGCTCTTCAAATCATCAAAACTCGTCCAAATGTGACTCGTACTTCAGGTGCCTTCCTCATGGTTCGTGGTACGGAACGTTACCTCTTTGGGGACTGTGCCATCAACATTAATCCAGATGCAGAAGCCTTGGCTGAAATTGCCATCAACTCAGCAATCACAGCTAAGATGTTTGGCATCGAACCTAAAATTGCTATGCTAAGCTATTCTACTAAAGGGTCAGGTTTTGGTGAAAGTGTTGATAAGGTTGTTGAAGCCACTAAAATTGCTCACGACTTGCGTCCTGACCTTGAAATCGATGGGGAATTGCAATTTGATGCAGCCTTCGTTCCAGAAACTGCGGCTCTGAAAGCTCCGGGAAGTACAGTAGCTGGTCAAGCAAACGTCTTCATCTTCCCAGGTATCGAGGCAGGAAATATCGGCTACAAGATGGCTGAGCGTCTTGGTGGTTTTGCGGCTGTTGGACCTGTTCTACAAGGTTTGAACAAACCAGTTAACGACCTTTCTCGTGGATGTAATGCTGATGATGTTTACAAGTTGACCCTCATTACAGCAGCTCAAGCAGTTCATCAATAATATTTAGTCCTCTTTCCCCTTGGAAAGAGGCTTTTTATACTCAATGAAAATCAAAGAGCAAACTAGGAAACTAGCCGCAGGCTGTACTTGAGTACGGCAAGGCGACGTTGACGTGGTTTGAATTTGATTTTCGAAGAGTATTAATACTAGGAAAAGGACAGTTAGAATCTTCTGTGTTATACTAGAGATATGTTAGATTTGAAAGAATACGGTATCGTCATGTGGCCGGAGGAGAAGATCATTTCTTTTCGTGAGAAACTTCTTACCTGGTATGATGAAAACAAAAGAGATTTACCCTGGCGTAGAAGTAAAAATCCTTATCATATCTGGGTGTCTGAAATTATGCTCCAGCAGACTAGGGTGGATACAGTTATCCCTTACTACGAACGATTCTTGGCCTGGTTTCCAACAGTTGAAAGTTTGGCAACTGCCCCTGAAGAGCGTTTGTTGAAGGCTTGGGAAGGTTTGGGCTATTATTCTCGAGTTCGTAATATGCAGGCTGCAGCCCAGCAGATTATGACTGACTTTGGTAGTCAATTTCCAAACACTTATGAAGGAATTTCCAGCTTGAAAGGGATTGGTCCTTATACAGCAGGAGCCATTTCCAGTATTGCTTTTAACTTGCCTGAGCCAGCTGTAGATGGTAATGTCATGCGTGTTTTGGCGCGTCTATTTGAAGTCAACCACGATATTGGGATTCCAAGTAATCGTAAAATTTTTCAGGCAATGATGGAAATCCTGATTGACCCAGAACGGCCAGGTGACTTTAACCAAGCCTTGATGGACTTGGGTTCGGATATTGAGTCTCCTGTAAATCCCAGACCAGAAGAAAGCCCAGTTAAGGACTTTAGTGCGGCATATCAGAATGGCACCATGGACCGTTATCCAATCAAGGCTCCCAAGAAAAAGCCTGTCCCTATTTATCTTAAAGCCTTGGTGGTCAAAAATACACAGGGACAATTTTTACTTGAAAAAAATGAAAGTGAAAAGCTATTGGCAGGTTTTTGGCATTTCCCACTGGTAGAAGTAGATGACTTTTCGCAAGAGGAGCAGTTTGACCTCTTCCATCAGGTTGCAGAAGAAAGTGTCGACTTTGGTCCCAGTCCAGAAGAGAGTTTCCAGCAGGACTATGACCTAGAAGTTGATTGGCTTGATGTTTATTTTGAGAATGTCAAGCATGTTTTTAGTCATCGTAAATGGCATGTAAAGATTGTAGCAGGTCAGGTGAGTGACTTTCATGATTTTTCAGATAGGGAGGTTCGCTGGCTTTCACCAGAAGAGTTTAAAAATTACCCACTTGCCAAACCCCAACAAAAAATCTGGCAGTCTTATGCACAAGCCAACTTAGACAGTAGCAAAGATTAGCTATTGTGTCTTCTTGTTATTTTTTTGGTATAATAGTAGAGAAAAAGGTGAACAAATGAAAAAAATATTAATTGTAGATGATGAGAAACCAATCTCGGATATTATCAAGTTTAATATGACCAAGGAAGGTTACGAGGTTGTAACTGCTTTTAACGGTCGTGAAGCGCTAGAGCAATTTGAAGCAGAGCAACCAGATATTATTATTCTGGATTTGATGCTTCCCGAAATTGATGGCTTAGAAGTTGCGAAGACTATTCGCAAGACTAGTAGTGTGCCTATTATCATGCTTTCAGCTAAGGATAGCGAATTTGATAAGGTTATCGGTTTAGAGCTTGGTGCAGATGACTATGTAACCAAACCCTTCTCAAATCGTGAGTTGCAGGCGCGTGTCAAAGCCCTTCTTCGTCGCACGGACTTGGTTTCTGTAGATAATCAAGAATCAGATGAAAAGAAAACCCAACCCTTGCAAATTGGGGACTTGGAGATTGTACCAGATGCTTATGTAGCTAAAAAATACGGTGAAGAACTAGATTTAACTCATCGTGAATTTGAGCTTTTGTATCACTTGGCTTCTCATATCGGTCAAGTAATTACGCGAGAACACTTACTTGAAACGGTCTGGGGTTACGATTATTTCGGAGATGTTCGAACAGTTGACGTAACTATCAGACGTTTGCGTGAGAAGATTGAAGATACACCAAGTCGTCCAGAGTATATCCTAACACGTCGCGGTGTTGGTTATTATATGAGAAATAATGATTGAATTTATTAGAAAAAATATTCTTACTAGTGATTTTATCTTCATTTTAATTTTATTGGGTTTTATCTTGATTGTTACCTTACTTTTGCTAGAAAATCGGCGAGATAATATTCGGTTGAAGCAAATTAATCAAAAGGTGAAAGACCTGATTGCAGGAGACTATTCTCAGGTATTGGATATGCAGGGAAGCTCTGAAATCACTAATATTACCAATAATCTCAATGATTTATCAGAAGTAATCCGTTTGACTCAAGAAAATCTGGAACAAGAGAGTAAACGATTACATAGTATCCTGTCTTACATGACGGATGGAGTCCTTGCGACCAATCGTCGTGGCAAGATTACTATGATTAATGACATGGCTAAGAAACAGCTAGGTGTTCAGAAAGAAGAGGTTCTCAATAAAAGTATTCTAGAATTGCTTAAGATTGAAGATGAGTATGAACTTCGTGATTTGATTACGCAGATTCCTGAACTCATGATTGATTCTCAGGATGACAATGGTGAATATCTGAGCCTTCGTGTACGCTTTGCCTTGGTCCGTCGAGAATCTGGCTTTATCTCAGGTCTGGTTGCCGTTCTGCATGATACAACGGAGCAAGAGAAGGAAGAGCGCGAACGGAGACTCTTTGTTTCTAACGTTAGTCATGAGTTACGGACTCCACTGACTAGTGTAAAATCCTATCTTGAAGCTTTGGATGAGGGAGCCTTGTCAGAACCTGTTGCACCAGACTTTATTAAGGTATCTCTAGACGAAACCAATCGTATGATGCGCATGGTAACTGACCTCCTCCATCTCTCTCGAATTGACAATGCGACCAGTCATCTGGATGTGGAACTGATTAACTTCACTGCCTTTATTACTTTTATCCTCAACCGTTTTGATCAGATAAGAGGGCAGGATGAAGAGAAGAAATATGAACTGGTGAGAGATTATCCAATTACCTCAGTCTGGATTGAAATTGATACAGACAAGATGACACAGGTGATTGATAATATTCTCAACAATGCCATTAAGTATTCACCAGATGGTGGGAAAATCACAGTGACCATGAAGACAACTGATGATCAGATGATTTTATCTATCTCAGACCAAGGTTTGGGTATTCCTAAGCAGGATTTACCACGTATTTTTGACCGTTTTTATCGTGTTGATCGTGCCAGAAGTCGTGCCCAAGGTGGTACAGGCCTAGGACTGTCTATTGCTAAAGAAATTATCAAACAACATAAGGGCTTTATTTGGGCTAAGAGTGAATACGGTAAGGGATCAACCTTCACTATTGTGCTCCCTTATGATAAGGATGCAGTGAAAGAAGAAGTATGGGAGGACGAAGTAGAAGACTAGAATGAGTGAAACAGGCTTTAAATACAGTATTTTAGCGTCGGGTTCCAGTGGAAATTCCTTTTATCTGGAAACCTCCAAAAAGAAACTTTTAGTGGATGCGGGCTTGTCAGGAAAGAAAATTACCAGCCTACTTGCTGAAATAAATCGCAAACCAGAAGACTTGGATGCTATCTTGATTACCCATGAGCATTCAGACCATATCCATGGAGTCGGTGTGTTGGCTCGCAAGTATGGTATGGATTTGTATGCTAATGAAAAGACCTGGCAGGCTATGGAAAATAGCAAGTATCTTGGCAAGGTGGATTCATCTCAGAAGCATATTTTTGAAATGGGCAAAACCAAAACATTTGGAGATATTGATATTGAGAGTTTTGGTGTTAGCCACGATGCGGTTGCACCGCAGTTCTATCGCTTTATGAAGGATGATAAGAGTTTTGTCATGCTGACTGATACAGGTTATGTGAGTGACCGTATGGCAGGGATTGTCGAGAATGCAGATGGCTATCTTATCGAGTCCAACCATGATGTAGAGATTTTGCGAGCAGGTTCTTACGCTTGGCGACTCAAACAACGAATCCTATCGGATCTCGGTCACCTTTCTAACGAGGACGGTGCTGAAGCTATGATTCGTACCTTGGGAAACCGCACTAAGAAAATCTACCTCGGGCATTTATCTAAGGAGAACAATATCAAGGAACTGGCTCATATGACCATGGTCAATCAGCTAGCACAAGCTGATCTGGGAGTTGGAGTAGATTTTAAGGTATATGATACCTCACCAGATACTGCAACACCATTGACAGATATATAAAAAAGAAGGCGAGGGCCTTCTTTTGTTATGTTTAGTTATTATTTTCTACTCCAAACACCATTTAAAATATGATATAATAAGGTTTATAGTACGAGAAAGGTTGCCTTATGACGATAGATATTAGTGAAGAAAAGTTGGCTATGGAGTCTGCTGACTTATTAAAAATTCTTTTAAAAGATCGAACGACAAAGAAAAATATTGTTTGGGCGACGCATTCTTATGAATTGTTGGGAAAGGGATTTGCTCCAAGTGATCGCATCACTCCAAGTAGGGTGACGGGAGCCTATGCAAACTTGATTCAACCCCGATCAGAAAAGTCCAAGTATGAACAAAAAGATCGAACCAAGATTAGAGCCGAAGTTTTTACGCCAACTTGGTTAGTTGAAAAGCAAAATGGCTACGTGGAAGCTGAACTTGAATCTCTGGATCTTGAAGATTATATCCAAGTGCGCTGGCTAGAAATCACCTGTGGTGAAGCACCTTATATGGTTTCTCGCTATGATGCAGTGACTGGTGAGGAAATTCCATTATCTGAGAGAGTTGGTTTTCTTGATAGAAAATTGCAACGCATTAGTCGTGAAGTCTCAGATGAAGCCACCTTCTATGAGCTTATAAAAAAAGCTTATCAAGCTTCTTATGGATATGAGTATCAAGGAGACTCACTCCTTTTGGCGCGTGAAAATCTTTTAGCAACATTTGAGGACTACTATCTTGCAAAGACTGGAAATCAACCGACCTTAGAGCAAAAGAAAGAAATTGCGACTATTATCTCCTACAATGTCTTTCAGATGGATGGATTGAAAAAAATTAGTCCTTACTCAGGCACACAAGAGCAATCTCAACAGCTAAGCTTGTTTTCAGATGAGCTGGAAGTAGAACAAGCAGGAGAGTCTAAAACCCAAATCAAAAACTGGAAAAAGAATAAAATGATAGGTTTTGAGAGCCTATCAAGCGAGGAAAGTGAAATGAAATTTGATGTCGTGATAGGAAATCCGCCGTATCAGGATAATACACTAGGAGAAAATGTTTCATTTGCTCCTCCTGTTTATCATAATTTTCTTGATGAATCGGTTAAAATAGCTGATAGAAGCATTTTAATAACTCCAGGAAGATTTTTGTTTAATGCTGGTGGAACTCCAAAAAGTTGGAATAACAAAATTTTAACAAATGAACACGTTAAAGTTGAATATTATGAACAAGATTCGTCAAAGGTTTTTTCAGGTACAGATATAAAAGGTGGAGTTGCAATCATTTATCAAGATAATAATAGTTTATTTGAACCAATCGATACCTTTACTCCATTTAAAGAATTAAATGAAATCTTACATCTAGTGATGTCAAAAAACTTAGATTCTTTCACTAAGATTGTTAGTGGTAGAGGGGTATATAAATTATCAAAAAGAGCTTTAGAAGAATTTCCAGAAATTGAAAAAATACAATCTAAAGGACATAAATATGATGTAGGGTCAGGTGCTTTTAGAATTTTAAAGAATATCATCTTCTTTGAAGAAAAGAAATTTGATAGTCAGATTTCTTTTTTAGGGTTGTATAATTCAAAACGTGTATATTATTATGCAGATGAACAAAACTTTGCATTACCTGACCACTTTTATAAATATAAAGTTTTTATTCCAAAATCAAATGGAAGCGGGGCAATAGGTGAAGTATTATCTACACCCCTAATCGGGGAACCCCTAATCGGGGCTACAGAGACATTTCTTTCTATTGGTGGATTTGAAACTCATACAGAGGCTTCTAATTGTTTAAAATACATTAAAACAAAGTTTGCAAGAGCATTGTTGGGTGTATTAAAAATTACACAGGACAATACTAAAGAAAAGTGGGCAAAAGTACCTTTATTTAATTTTTCGGTCAATTCTGATATTGACTGGTCACAGTCGGTGTCAGACATTGACCGACAGTTATATGAATATTTTGACCTCACTCCGGAGCACATTGCCTTTATTGAGACTCATGTAAGGGAGATGGATTGATGGTAGAAATTAAAACCTCTAAAGAGATTCATCCTAAAATTTACGCTTACACCACCCCTACGGTAACTAGCAATGAGGGCTGGATTAAGATTGGTTATACAGAGCGTGATGTCACGCAACGGATTAAAGAACAAACGCATACTGCTCATATAGATACAGATGTCTTATGGACTGGGGATGCATCCTATACGGAAGAACCTGATAAGGGAAAGACTTTTAAGGACCATGATTTCCACCATTTCCTTTCTTTCCATGATGTGGAACGTCGTCCTAAGACGGAATGGTTTTACTTTAATGGGACACCTGAGAAATCTAAAAATCTTTTTGATAAGTTTGTTCAGCATGATTTGTCTGGTTATCAGCCAGGAAAAGGTCAGGGCTATACCTTGCGACAAGAGCAAGAAGAAGCAGTTTCTAAGACCTTAGCTTATTTCAAGAATCATCCAGGAGGTAAGTTCCTTTGGAATGCCAAACCACGCTTTGGTAAGACCTTATCTACCTATGACCTAGCCCGTAGGATGGATGCTGTCAATGTCCTGATTGTAACAAACAGACCTGCCATTGCTAACTCATGGTATGATGATTTTGAAAAATTCATAGCAGGTCAAACGACTTACAAGTTTGTTTCTGAATCGGATAGCCTTAAAAATCGACCAACCTTATCACGAAAAGAATTTCTTGATATTTTAGATGATGATGTACAGCAACTTGCCTTTATTAGCCTTCAAGACTTGAAAGGTTCTGTTTATCTAGGTGGTGAGCACGATAAACTCAAGTGGGTGACTGATTTGCATTGGGACTTGTTAGTTATTGACGAGGCTCATGAAGGAGTTGATACCTTCAAAACAGATCAAGCCTTTAATAAGATCCGTAGAAGATTTACGTTACATCTTTCTGGAACTCCATTTAAGGCATTGGCTAAGGGAGATTTCACAGAGGAGCAGATTTACAACTGGTCTTATGCGGATGAACAGTCTGCCAAATCGACATGGTCTTCTGAGCAAGAAGAGGAAAATCCATATGATAGCTTGCCTCAGTTAAATCTTTTCACGTATCAAATGTCTCAGATGATTGGCGAAGAGTTAGAAAAAGGCGCTCAACTCGATGGAGAGAACATCGACTATGCTTTTGACTTGAGTGAGTTCTTCGCAACAGATGATAAGGGTAAATTTATCCATGAGCAAGATGTCAGAAATTGGTTAGATACTCTGTCAAGCAATGAAAAGTATCCATTTTCAACCAAAGAACTTCGAAATGAACTAAAGCATACTTTTTGGCTTTTAGAACGTGTAGCCTCAGCTAAGGCTTTAAAAGCACTACTAGAAGAACACCCCATCTATGAAAACTATGAGATTGTTCTAGCTGCTGGAGATGGACGTATGTCCGAAGAAGACGATAAAGTCAAACTCAAATCCTTAGATTTGGTTAGAAAAGCGATAGCAGATAATGATAAAACTATTACCCTATCCGTCGGTCAGTTGACGACAGGGGTCACTATCCCTGAGTGGACAGGTGTATTGATGTTATCGAACATGAAATCACCTGCACTTTATATGCAGGCTGCCTTCCGTGCTCAAAATCCATACTCATGGAGCGATAACAAAGGAAATCACTTCCGCAAAGAAAGAGCCTATGTATTTGACTTTGCGCCAGAAAGGACCTTAATTCTCTTTGATGAGTTTGCCAACAACTTATCGCTTGCAACTGCAGGAGGAGGTGGGACTTCGACAACTCGTGAAGAAAACATCAGAGAATTACTAAATTTCTTCCCTGTCATAGCTGAAGATCGTGCTGGTAAGATGGTTGAAATTGATGCCAAGGCGGTTCTAACTATCCCTCGCCAGATTAAAGCTAGAGAAGTTCTTAAACGAGGCTTTATGTCCAATCTCTTATTTGATAATATCAGCGGTATTTTCCAAGCTAGTCAAACCGTTCTAGACATTTTAAATGAACTCCCAGTTGAAAAGGAAGGGAAGTTACAAACATCTTCTGAACTATTAGACTTTTCAGATGTTACAGTAGATGATGAGGGCAATGCAGTAGTTGACCATGAAATTGTAGTTAATCAGCAAATGCGACTTTTTGGTGAAAAAGTCTATGGACTTAGTCAATCTGTTACAGATTTGTTCACTAAGGATGAGGACAGAACTCAAAAACAGCTGGTTAATGATTTGAGTAAGACGGTTTCTTCAGTGATTGTAGAAGATTTGAAAGGTGAATACAACCTTAAAACTCGGGAAACAGATCAAATTAAGAAGCAAATTACAGCAACATTTGAGAATGAAATTCGAAAAAACGATATCGAAAGAAAAATTTCTGAAGCTCATATCAGGGAAGAATTGCAACAACAAATCGAGGAAGCAGTTGATAAGGAGCAAAAGGATAAGATTCAAGAAGATTTTGATAAACGTTTAGAAGAAAACAATCTTATTCACAAGGAAAAACTAGAGCAAACACTTAAAAAAGAAGTGGAAAAAATGCCTGAGAAGTTTATTGAACAGGTTGAGATAAAACGTGTTGAGCAGTTGAAACAATCAGCTCAAGATGAGATTCGTGACCATCTTCGTGGATTTGCAAGAACCATCCCAAGCTTTATTATGGCTTATGGTGATCAAACTCTAACACTTGATAATTTTGATACCTTTATTCCTGAGCATGTTTTCTTTGAAGTGACTGGTATTACGATTGATCAATTTCGTTATTTGAGAGATGGTGGACAAGATTTTGCAGGACATCTCTTTGATCGAGCAACATTTGATGAAGCAATCCAAGAATTTCTTCATAAGAAAGAGGAATTAGCAGATTATTTTAAAGATCAGAAAGAAGATATTTTTGATTATATTCCACCGCAGAAAACTAACCAGATTTTCACTCCTAAACGAGTGGTGAAGAGAATGGTGGATGACCTTGAAAAAGAAAATCCAGGTATCTTTGATGATCCATCTAAGACATTTATTGATTTGTACATGAAATCAGGCCTCTATATCGCTGAACTTGTTAAGCGTCTATATAATAGCGTAGGTATGCAAGAAGCCTTTCAAAATCCTGAAGAGCGATTAAAACATATCCTAGAAAATCAAGTTTATGGATTTGCACCGTCCGAAATTATCTATAACATTTCCACTAATTTTATCTTTGGAAATCTCTCACAAGACATTAGTAGAAAGAACTTTGTTTTAGAAGATACCATTCCTGCCGCTAAAGAAGGAAGGATTCAGGAGTTGGTTGATTCCTATTTTGAAAATAATTAAAAAGAAGGCGAGTGCCTTCTTTTTTATATCTTTTACAAACCAGCAAAATCTTTGATTTCTTGTGCTGACATTGAAGAGTCGCAACGGAGATTGATTTGTCCATCCGCAATGTGAACGAATCCTGGTACAGTTGGAATTCCATAGCGTGAGCGGAATGCTTGCAACTCATTGAGTTGGCTTGGTTCTTCACTGTTGATGAAGTAGATGTGGGTTTTGGTTTCAGCTACGACACCTGCCAAAGTACCTGCAAATTTACGGCAGTAAGGGCAAGTTTTGCGACCGATAAAGAAGGTTGCAGTTTCTTTTTTATCAAGAGCTTCTTGCGCACGCGCAACTGTAGTGACTTCAAGGTCTTTGATATTATCTAAAAATTGTTCCATGAGATTACCTCGCTTTCATTGATAAGTCTAGTATGCCATAAAGTTTCTAAAATTGCTTAGATTTGATACGAAAAAAGATGAGATTGGTTGGTCTCATCTTTTATAGGACTTTATTTTACAAAAGCATTGATTTCTGCTTCGATGTTAGCAATCTTAGCTTGTGATTCTTCGTTGGTTTCACCTACAACTGCAATGTAGAACTTGATTTTTGGTTCTGTACCTGAAGGGCGAACGGCAATCCATGAACCGTCAGCAAGTGTGTATTTCAAAACATCACTTGGAGGAGTTGTCAAGTTTGTAATAGTGCCGTCAGCAGCAGTAGCTGTTTGGGCTTTGAAGTCTTCTACAACAGTGATAGCTGTTGTGTTCCATTCTTTTGGAGCATTGTTACGGAATTTAGCCATAATCGCTTTGATTTGTTCAGCACCGTCAACACCAGAAAGAGTAACAGAGATAGTCTTTTCAGCGTAGTAGCCATACTCTTTGTAAATTTCTTCGATACCGTCAGCAAGTGTCAACCCGCGTGAACGGTAGTAGGCAGCGAGTTCAGCAACGACTAGAACGGCTTGGATAGCATCTTTATCACGTACGAATGGTTTAATCAAGTAACCGAAGCTTTCTTCAAATCCCATCATGTAAGTGTGGTTGTGTTTTTCTTCGAATTCTTGGATTTTTTCAGCGATAAATTTGAAACCTGTCAAGACGTTGAACATGGTTGCGCCGTAACTTTCAGCAATCTTCGTTACCAAGTCAGTTGAAACGATAGATTTGCAGAGGGCTGCATTTTCAGGAAGAGTTCCAGCGTTTTTGTGGGCTTCCAAGATGTATTTAGCCATGATAGCACCGATTTGGTTACCTGAAAGGTTGAGGTAGCTACCATCTTTTTGAAGAACTTCAACACCAACACGATCAGCGTCAGGGTCAGTTGCCACAAGAACATCTGCACCAACTTGACGACCAAGTTCTTCAGCAAGGGCAAAGGCTGCTTGGCTTTCTGGGTTTGGAGATTTTACAGTTGAGAAGTCAGGATCGGCAGTTGCTTGCGCTTCAACGACTTGAACAGAGTCAAATCCTGCTTGGGCAAGAGCGCGACGAGCCAACATTTCACCAGTACCATGAAGTGGTGTGTAGACAATCTTCATGTCTTTACCGAATTCTTCAATCAAGGCTGGGTTGATGTTTACGTCCTTAACTTCTTTGAGGTATTCAACATCGACAGCTTCGCCGATAACTTCAATCAAGCCAGAAGCTTTTTCAGCTTCCACATCAGCAACTTCTACCGCAAATGGATTTTCGATTGCACGGATATATGTAGTCAAAGCGTCTGCGTCGTGTGGAGGCATTTGTCCACCGTCTTCACCGTAAACCTTGTACCCGTTAAATGGTGCAGGGTTGTGACTGGCTGTGACCATGATACCCGCGAAACAGTTGAGGTGACGAACTGCAAATGATAGTTCTGGAGTTGGACGGAGGCTTTCAAATACGTAAGATTTGATGCCGTGTTTAGCAAGAACTGCCGCAGATTCAAAGGCAAACTCAGGTGAGAAGTGACGGCTATCGTAGGCGATTGCTACACCGCGTTCTTTTTCATTTCCACCTTTTGACTCAATCAAACGAGCCAAACCTTCAGTAGCTTGGCGAACAATGTAGATGTTGATGCGGTTTGTACCAGCACCAATCAAGCCACGCATACCTGCGGTACCAAATTCAAGATTTGTATAGAAGGCATCTTCCTTAGTTTTTTCGTCCATATTTTCCAAATCTTGACGAAGATAGTCAGGAAGCTCCGCAAAATCAACCCATTTCTGGTAATTTTCTTGGTAAGACATTAAAATTCTCCTTTTTGTAAATTGTTTTAACCGTTCACATTATAGCACTTTTTAGCATTTTAGTAAAACGGTAGCATAATTTTCAGAAAAGTGGTGTCATCTGCCGGTTTATCAAGTCTTGAATGCCTTAGGGAAACATGCTATACTGTTTGTATGATTATTTTACAAGCTAATAAAATTGAACGTTCTTTTGCAGGAGAGGTTCTTTTTGATAATATCAACCTACAAGTTGATGAACGAGACCGGATTGCCCTTGTTGGGAAAAATGGTGCAGGTAAGTCTACTCTTTTGAAGATTTTGGTTGGAGAAGAGGAGCCAACTAGTGGAGAAATCAATAAGAAAAAAGATATTTCTCTGTCTTACCTAGCTCAAGATAGCCGTTTTGAGTCTGAAAATACCATCTACGATGAGATGCTTCATGTCTTTGATGACTTACGTCGGACGGAGAAACAACTTCGTCAGATGGAGTTGGAGATGGGTGAAAAGTCTGGTGAGGATTTGGATAAACTGATGTCAGATTACGACCGCTTATCTGAAAATTTTCGCCAAGCAGGTGGCTTTACCTATGAAGCTGATATTCGAGCGATTTTAAATGGATTCAAGTTTGACGAGTCAATGTGGCAGATGAGAATTGCTGAGCTTTCTGGTGGTCAAAATACCCGTCTGGCGCTGGCCAAAATGCTTCTTGAAAAGCCCAATCTCTTGGTATTGGACGAGCCAACCAACCACTTGGATATTGAAACCATAGCCTGGCTAGAGAATTACTTGGTAAACTATAGTGGTGCCCTCATTATTGTCAGCCACGACCGTTACTTCTTGGACAAGGTTGCGACGATTACGCTGGATTTGACCAAGCATTCCTTGGATCGCTATGTGGGCAATTACTCTCGTTTTGTCGAGTTGAAAGAGCAAAAACTAGCTACTGAGGCAAAAAATTATGAAAAGCAACAGAAGGAAATTGCTGCTCTAGAAGACTTTGTCAACCGCAATCTAGTCCGAGCTTCAACGACTAAACGTGCCCAATCCCGTCGTAAACAACTAGAAAAAATGGAACGTTTGGACAAGCCTGAAGCTGGCAAGAAAGCAGCCAATATGACCTTCCAGTCGGAAAAAAGCTCTGGTAATGTTGTCTTGACTGTTGAAAATGCGGCTATTGGCTATGACGGGGAAGTACTGTCAGAGCCTATCAACCTAGACCTTCGTAAAATGAATGCTGTTGCTATTGTTGGACCAAACGGCATTGGAAAGTCAACCTTTATCAAATCTATTGTGGAGCAGATTCCTTTTATCAAGGGTGAAAAGCGCTTTGGCGCCAATGTTGAGGTTGGTTACTATGACCAAACCCAAAGCAAGTTGACACCAAGTAATACTGTACTGGATGAACTCTGGAATGCTTTTAAGCTGACGCCAGAAGTTGAAATTCGTAATCGTCTTGGTTCCTTCCTTTTCTCAGGAGATGATGTTAAAAAATCAGTCGGCATGTTGTCTGGGGGCGAGAAAGCTCGTTTGCTTTTGGCTAAATTGTCTATGGAAAACAACAACTTCTTGATTCTGGATGAGCCGACCAACCACTTGGATATTGATAGCAAGGAAGTGTTGGAAAATGCCCTAATTGACTTTGATGGAACTCTTCTATTCGTCAGCCATGACCGTTACTTTATCAATCGTGTGGCAACTCATGTTTTGGAATTGTCTGAGAATGGCTCGACTCTCTACCTTGGAGACTACGACTACTATGTTGAGAAGAAAGCAGAAGTAGAAATGACTCAGGCTTTGGAAGCTTCAACTAGCAATCAAGTAAAAGAAGCAAGTCCAGTCAATGACTACCAAGCCCAGAAAGAAAGTCAAAAAGAGGTTCGCAAACTCATGCGACAAATTGAAAATCTAGAAGCTGAAATCGAAGAGTTAGAAAATCAAAGCCAAGCCATTTCTGAA
This sequence comes from Streptococcus mitis, assembly GCA_965245755.1. GTDB lineage: Bacteria > Bacillota > Bacilli > Lactobacillales > Streptococcaceae > Streptococcus > Streptococcus mitis_DY. The sequence goes on from CBDFAU010000007.1 coordinate 73,376, forward strand.
CAAATGTTGGAAACAAACGATGCCGGCAAACTGATGGAATTGCAGGCTGAGTTGGACAAAATCAGCAACCGTCAGGAAGAAGCCATGCTTGAGTGGGAAGAATTATCAGAGCAGGTGTAAAGATGGAACATCTTGGAAAAGTATTTCGTGAATTTCGAACAAGTAGAAATTATTCTTTAAAGGAGGCGGCAGGGGAGTCCTGTTCAACCTCCCAGTTATCTCGATTTGAGCTTGGGGAGTCTGATATAGCAGTTTCACGTTTCTTTGAGATTTTGGATAACATTCATGTCACAATCGAAAATTTCATGGATAAGGCTAGGGATTTCCATTATCATGAACATGTTGCCATGATGGGACAAATTGTGCCCCTTTACTATTCAAATGATATTGCAGGTTTTCAAAAGCTTCAAAGAGAACAACTTGAAAAGGCTAAGAGTTCGACGAATCCCCTTTATTTTGAGCTGAACTGGATTTTGCTACAAGGTCTGATTTGTCAAAGAGATGCGACTTATGATATGGAGCAGGAAGATTTAGATAAGGTAGCAGATTATCTCTTTAAGACAGAAGAATGGACCATGTATGAGTTGATTCTTTTCGGGAACCTCTATAGTTTCTACGATGTGGACTATGTCACTCGGATTGGTAGAGAAGTTATGGAGAGGGAGGGATTTTACCTAGAGATTGGTCGCCATAAGAGATTAGTGTTGATTTTGGCCCTCAATTGTTACCAGCATTGTTTAGAGCATGCTTCTTTTGATAATGCAAGCTATTTTGAGACTTATACAGAGAAGATTATTGGTAAAGGGATCAAACTGTATGAGCGTAATGTTTTCCATTATTTAAAAGGTTTTGCCTTATATCAAAAAGGAAAGTGTAAAGAAGGTTGTAGCAAAATGCAAGAGGCCATGCATATTTTTGACGTGCTAGGTCTTCCAGAGCAAGTATCCTATTATCAGGAACACTACGAAAAATTTATCAAAAATTAATTTTCCCAAATAAGGGAAAAAATAAAAAGCTCCTTTCGGTTTTGATACAATAGTTTCAAAATTTGAGAGGAGTTTTTATATGAATCGCTATGCCGTACAGTTGATTAGCCGTGGAGCTGTTAACAAGATAGGGAATATGCTCTATGATTATGGAAATAGTGTTTGGTTGGCTTCCATGGGAACTATCGGACAGACAGTTTTAGGAATGTATCAGATCTCTGAACTTGTCACATCTATTCTCGTAAATCCCTTTGGTGGAGTCATTTCAGACCGTTTTTCTCGTCGTAAGATTTTAATGGCAGCAGACCTTGTTTGTGGAATTCTTTGTCTGGCTATTTCTTTCATAAGGAATGACAGCTGGATGATTGGGGCTTTGATTTTTGCCAACATTGTTCAGGCTATTGCTTTTGCCTTTTCTAGACCTGCAAATAAGGCCATTATCACAGAATTGGTAGAGAAGGATGAACTGGTCCTCTACAATTCTCGTTTGGAGTTGGTCTTGCAGGTTGTCAGTGTGAGTTCCCCTGTACTCTCTTTTCTGGTTTTACAATTCGCAAGTCTCCATCTGACGCTCTTACTAGATGCTTTGACTTTTTTTATAGCATTTGTTCTAGTGGCCTTACTTCCAAAAGAAGAACCAATGGTTCAAGATAAGAAACCTTTTACTGGGAAAGATATTTTTGCGGATATCAAAGATGGCTTGCACTATATCTGGCATCAAAAAGAGATTTTCTTTCTTCTGTTAGTGGCTTCCAGCGTTAATTTCTTTTTTGCGGCTTTTGAGTTTTTGCTTCCTTTTTCAAATAAACTATATGGAGTAGAAGGAGCTTATGCGACTATCTTAACCATGGGTGCGATTGGCTCAATTATAGGAGCACTGATAGCAAATAAATTTAAATCAAGTATGAATACACTTTTGTTCTTATTGATTTTAACAGGAGTAGGAGTTTTCATGATGGGTTTGCCACTGCCCAATATTTTAGCCTTTTCTGGAAACCTGATTTGTGAATTGTTTATGACGATTTTTAATATTCACTTTTTTACTCGAGTACAAACCAAGGTTGAGAGCGAATTTCTTGGGAGAGTACTGAGTACAATTTTTACCTTAGCTATTCTATTTATGCCTATTGCAAAAGGATTTATGACAGTCTTGCCAAGTGTACATCTCTCTTCTTTCCTGATAATTGGAAGTGGTGTTATCATCTTGTCTTGTATATCGTTTATTTATGTTCGAACTCATTTTGAAAAATTGATATAAGGCTGCTTGAGTTTTAAAAATAATTCCAATCTAAGTGTTTTTTCTGCCCTTCTCGTTTGTGAGGAGGGCTTAGTTTATGGTAAAATAGTTTTATGAATAAAAGAATGAATGAGTTAGTCGCCTTGCTCAATCGCTATGCGGCTGAGTATTATACCAGCGATAATCCGTCGGTTTCAGACAGTGAGTATGATCGACTTTACCGAGAGTTGGTTGAGTTAGAAACTGCCTATCCAGATCAAGTGTTAGCAGATAGTCCTACCCATCGTGTTGGTGGCAAGATTTTAGATGGTTTTGAAAAATACAGTCATCAGTATCCTCTTTATAGTTTGCAGGATGCTTTTTCACGTGAGGAGCTTGAAGCTTTTGACGCGCGTGTTCGTAAGGAAGTGGCTCATCCAACCTATATTTGTGAGCTGAAAATCGATGGCTTGTCTATCTCGCTGACGTATGAAAAGGGGATTTTGGTTGCTGGGGCAACACGTGGAGATGGTTCTATTGGTGAAAATATAACAGAAAATCTCAAACGTGTTAAGGACATTCCTTTGACCTTGCCAGAAGAACTAGATATCACGGTTCGTGGGGAATGTTATATGCCACGCGCTTCTTTTGACCAGGTTAACCAAGCTCGCCAAGAAAATGGAGAGCCTGAATTTGCTAATCCTCGTAATGCAGCGGCAGGAACACTGCGTCAGCTGGATACAGCAGTAGTTGCCAAGCGTAATCTTGCCACTTTCCTCTATCAAGAAGCCAGCCCTTCAACTCGTGATAGTCAAGAAAAGGTTTTGAAGCACCTAGAACAACTAGGTTTTGTGGTCAATCCTAAGCGAATCTTGGCTGAAAACATAGATGAAATCTGGGATTTTATTCAAGAAGTAGGACAGGAACGGGAAAATCTGCCTTATGATATTGATGGAGTTGTAATCAAGATCAATGACCTAGCAAGCCAAGAAGAACTCGGCTTTACTGTTAAGGCTCCAAAGTGGGCAGTGGCTTACAAGTTCCCAGCTGAAGAAAAAGAAGCACAACTCTTATCAGTTGATTGGACAGTTGGCCGTACGGGTGTTGTGACTCCAACTGCAAATCTGACTCCTGTTCAGCTTGCTGGGACAACTGTTAGCCGTGCGACTCTACACAATGTGGATTATATTGCTGAAAAAGATATCCGCAAAGACGATACGGTTATCGTCTATAAGGCTGGAGATATCATCCCTGCTGTTTTACGTGTGGTAGAGTCAAAACGGGTTTCTGAAGAAAAACTGGATATCCCTACAAACTGTCCAAGTTGTGACTCTGATTTGTTGCACTTTGAAGAGGAAGTGGCCCTTCGTTGTATCAATCCGCGTTGCCCTGCTCAAATCATGGAAGGTTTGATTCACTTTGCTTCTCGTGATGCTATGAATATTACAGGCCTTGGTCCATCTATTGTTGAGAAGCTCTTTGCTGCTAATTTAGTCAAGGATGTGGCGGATATTTATCGTTTGAAAGAAGAAGATTTCCTCCTTTTAGAGGGGGTTAAGGAAAAGTCTGCTTCTAAACTGTATCAAGCTATCCAAGCATCAAAGGAAAATTCTGCCGAGAAGCTCTTATTTGGTTTGGGAATTCGCCATGTCGGAAGCAAGGCCAGTCAGCTCTTACTTCAACATTTTCATTCAATCGAAAATCTGGCGCAGGCAGATCCAGAGGAAGTGGCTAGTATTGAAAGTCTGGGTGGTGTGATTGCCAAGAGTCTTCAGACATATTTTGCGACAGAAGGCTCTGAAATTCTCCTCAGAGAATTGAGAGAAGCTGGGGTCAATCTGGACTATAAAGGTCAGACAGTAGTTGCGGATGCAGCCTTGTCAGGTTTGACAGTGGTATTGACTGGAAAATTAGAACGTCTCAAACGCTCAGAAGCTAAAAGTAAACTCGAAAGCTTGGGAGCTAAAGTAACAGGTAGTGTTTCTAAAAAGACCGACCTCGTCGTTGCAGGTGTAGATGCTGGAAGTAAACTGCAAAAAGCAAAAGAACTTGGTATCGAAGTTCGAGATGAAGAATGGCTAGAAAGCTTGTAATAATCGTTTAAAATCAGAGTTTAGATAATATGACTATGTTTTTTAATCGGTACTAAATCGGTCAAGAATTTATTAGTGAAAATAGAAACAAATTTAGAAGTAAAAAGGAAAAATAAAAAATGTTTAATTACCCTATGCGCATTCATTACCATCGCAAGAATGGAGAATACGACACTTGTTCTTTTGTAAAAAGTCAGGACCAGCGAATTGATTTGCTGACCTATAAAGAAGATTATTTTGGTGCCTTATTTAGTTTTGAACACCCAAGTTCTCATGCCTTAGAAAGCCTAAATTTTGTAGTTCACACAGGACAAACCAGTAAAGAATATGCTATCCGTTTTAATCACTATCCTCTTTTAACAGAGGTTTGGATTTTGGAAGGGGATGATAGAATTTATTATTCTGAAAATCCTGCTATTGCCAGTCCTTTCTATAAGAATCAAAATCCTTTTGCCTTTGACAAGGCCATTAATAGTGCTAGTTTTGACCACCATTGGGGTTACCAAGGTGAATTGGGGTGCCGTGTAGAGGATAATCAAGCTCATTTTGCTCTCTGGGCTCCAACAGCGACAGAAGTGCAGGTAGTTGTTTATGAATCTGCCGCTAACAATGCTCCTGTTTGGAAGACTTTTGAGATGGAAAGAGGCAATAGCTACTCTTATAACCATAAAGACAATACAATCGGTGTCTGGAGTTTGGATGTTGAGGAAGATTTGACTGGTAAGGCTTATCAGTATCAAGTCCAATTCCCTCATCATCAAAGTCTTACTCGCGACCCATACACTATCGCAACCAGTCCTGATGGCAAACGATCAGCTATCCTGAACCATGAAGAAAAGCAAGTTGAAAGCTTCGAGGTTAAACACGGTGCTGATGCTACTTGGCGTTTGACAAATCCATGTAAGGCAGTTATTTGTGAAATGCACATTCGTGATTTGACCAAATCACCGACTTCAGGTGTAGATGAACATCTTCGAGGAACTTTCTTAGGTGCTGCACAGACTGGAACGGTTAACCAGTACGGTCAGGCAACTGCTTTTGATTATATCAAAGAGATTGGCTACAATTATGTTCAATTGCAACCAATTGCAGATCGTCATAAAGAATATGATGCGGATGGGAATGTAACCTACAACTGGGGTTATGACCCACAAAACTATAATGCACCAGAAACGAGTCTTTCAACCAATCCAGATGATCCAGCTCAGGTTATTCGTGATTTGAAGACCATGGTTCAAGCTTACCACGATGCGGGTATTGGTGTTATTATGGATGTGGTCTATAACCATACCTTCTCAGTTGTTGATGCACCTTTCCAAACAACTGTCCCTGATTACTATTATCGTATGAATCCAGACGGTACCTTCCAGAATGGAACGGGTGTTGGAAATGAAACAGCCAGCGAACATGAAATGTTCCGCAAGTACATGATTGATTCCCTCCTATACTGGGTGCAGGAATACAATATTGATGGCTTCCGTTTTGATTTGATGGGGATTCATGATGTCAAGACCATGCAGATGATTCGTCAGAGCTTGGATGAAATCGACCCTAACATTATCCTCTATGGAGAAGGTTGGGATATGGGAACAGGTCTTGCACCTTATGATAAGGCCAAGAAAGACAATGCCTACCAGATGCCAAATATTGGTTTCTTTAATGACAATCAGCGTGATGCTGTCAAAGGTGGAGAAGTTTATGGTGCTATCAAGTCAGGTTTTGTTAGTGGTGCTGCGACAGAGCCAATTCTAGCCAAAGCAATTCTAGGCAGTCGTGAATTAGGTACTTATACACATCCAAACCAAGTGCTTAACTATGTAGAGGCCCATGACAATTACAATCTTCACGATTTGTTGGCAACCCTTCATCCAGATCAAAATTCCGAGCAAATCATGCGCAAGGTCGAAACTGCCACAGCCATGAATCTACTCATGCAGGGGATGGCCTTTATGGAAATCGGTCAAGAATTTGGTCGTACTAAACTGGTTGCGACTGGTGAAAATGGTGAGCTGACCCATGATGATAGAGAGCGTGCTATGAATAGCTATAATGCTCCTGACAGTGTGAACCAAGTGAACTGGGATTTGATTAATGAGCGTCAAGATAGTATTGAGTTTATCCGTCAGATGATTCGATTGAAGACAGAAAGCAGTGCCTTTTCTTACCCAACTTATGATGAGATTTACCATCATGTTTTTGTTCATTCAGCCAACGAACATAGTGGTTGGATTGTCTATGAGATTCAAGGGGAAGAACATTTACTGGTTGTATTTAATGCTAAAGGGCAAGACTTCCAGTTTGAAAATGCTGGAAATCTAGAACTATTGGTGACCAATAGCCATTTAAGTGATAAAGACATGGTTGGTGGCGTCAGTGCCAGCGTCTTTAAAGTTTTGTAGAATAGATTTACAATTTAAATTCATTTGTGGTGCTTTATCTGTTAATAAAATCAGGAGATTCGTTTCCTGATTTATTTTTTTACTTAAAATTATATTTTTGTTAGCTAAATGACGAACTTTATGATAGTATTATAAAAAAACAATTCGTTTTCAAAGCGTTTCTGAAAATTTCTTGATTTACAAGTGAACACATCAGTGAATTTGTTGAAGACTTTCAAAAGATTTTTTTGCAAATTCCGTAATTTACTTGAATCTTCCCTAAAAAGGTAGTATAATAAATCTATGGAAAACGCTTACAGAAACAGGAGGGTGTATGGATAAGAATAATGCTTTAAAAACCTTTATGACAGGTGAAAATTTTCACCTCCAGCACTATCTGGGAGCTCATAGGGAAGAAAAAAATGGTGAGTATGGCTACACTTTTCGTGTATGGGCACCCAATGCTCAAGCTGTACACTTGGTAGGGGATTTCACCAATTGGGTTGAAAATCAAATCCCAATGGAACGGAATGAATTTGGAGTTTGGGAACTCTTTACCAGTCTTGCTCAAGAAGGCCAAATTTATAAGTACCATATCACGCGTGCAAATGGTCATCAGCTGATGAAGATTGACCCTTTGGCTGTTCGATATGAGGCACGACCTGGTACTGGGGCTATTTTAACAGATATTCCAGAAAAGAAATGGAAGGATGGACTTTGGTTAGCTCGTAGAAAACGCTTGAGCTTTGAAGAGCGTCCTGTCAATATTTACGAGGTCCATGCTGGGTCTTGGAAGAGAAATCCTGATGGCAGCCCTTATAGTTTTGCTCAATTGAAAGATGAACTCATTCCTTACTTGGTAGAGATGAACTATACTCACATCGAGTTTATGCCCTTGATGTCCCACCCTCTTGGTTTGAGTTGGGGCTATCAGCTTATGGGTTACTTTGCTTTAGAGCATGCCTATGGTCGCCCTGAAGAGTTTCAAGATTTTGTTGAGGAATGTCACTTAAACAATATTGGGGTTATTGTGGACTGGGTACCTGGTCACTTCACTATTAATGATGATGCCTTAGCTTATTATGATGGGACACCGACTTTTGAGTACCAAGACCATAATAAGGCTCATAACTACGGTTGGGGCGCACTCAATTTTGACCTTGGAAAGAATGAAGTTCAGTCCTTTTTGATTTCTAGTATCAAGTTTTGGATTGACTTTTATCATCTAGATGGTATTCGCGTGGATGCGGTTAGCAATATGCTTTATCTTGATTATGATAATGCTCCGTGGACACCTAATAAAGATGGCGGCAATCTCAACTACGAGGGTTATTATTTCCTTCAACGCTTGAATGATGTAATTAAACAAGCTCATCCAGACGTTATGATGATAGCTGAGGAAAGTTCATCAGCTACTCAGATTACTGACACTAAGGATTCAGATGGTCTAGGATTTGACTACAAATGGAATATGGGTTGGATGAATGACATTCTCCGTTTCTATGAAGAAGATCCGATTTATCGTAAATATGACTTTAACCTGGTGACTTTCAGCTTTATGTATGTCTTCAAAGAGAATTATCTCCTACCATTCTCACACGATGAAGTGGTTCATGGCAAGAAGAGTATGATGCACAAGATGTGGGGAGATCGCTATAATCAATTCGCAGGCTTGCGCAATCTCTACACCTACCAAATTTGTCACCCAGGTAAAAAATTGCTCTTCATGGGTAGCGAATACGGTCAATTCCTAGAATGGAAATCTGAAGAACAGTTGGAATGGTCTAATCTAGAAGATCCAATGAATGCTAAGATGAAGTATTTCACGTCTCAGCTAAACCAGTTTTACAAAGACCACCGCTGTCTGTGGGAAATTGATACCAGCTATGATGGTATTGAAATCATCGATGCGGATAATCGAGACCAGAGTGTTCTTTCCTTCATCCGTAAGGGTAAGAAGGATGATATGTTAGTCTGTGTCTTTAATATGGCACCAGTTGAACGAAAAGATTTTACAATCGGACTTCCTGTTGCAGGGATTTACGAAGAAGTCTGGAATACTGAGTTAGAAGAGTGGGGAGGAGTTTGGAAAGAACATAATCAAACTGTGCAAACGCAAGAAGGACTATGGAAAGACTATGAGCAGACCTTGACCTTTACCCTACCGGCTATGGGAGCAAGTGTTTGGAAAATCAAACGTCGATTGAAACCTACTAAAACCGTCACAAGTAAAAAACAAAAAGGAGTAGAAAATGAAGAATGAAATGTTAGCTTTGATTCTTGCTGGTGGGCAAGGAACTCGTCTCGGTAAACTTACTCAAAGCATCGCAAAACCAGCTGTGCAATTTGGTGGGCGCTACCGTATCATTGACTTTGCTCTTTCAAACTGTGCTAACTCAGGCATCAACAATGTTGGAGTTATTACACAGTACCAACCACTTGCTCTCAACAATCATATCGGGAATGGTTCAAGTTGGGGACTAGACGGTATCAATTCAGGTGTCTCTATTCTTCAACCTTATTCTGCAAGTGAAGGAAATCGTTGGTTTGAAGGGACTAGCCACGCTATTTACCAAAATATAGACTATATCGACAGTGTTAACCCAGAGTATGTTTTGATTCTGTCTGGGGATCATATCTATAAAATGGACTATGATGATATGCTCCAGTCTCACAAGGATAATAATGCCAGTTTGACAGTAGCAGTTCTTGATGTTCCTCTGAAAGAAGCAAGTCGTTTTGGTATCATGAACACAGATGCCAATAACCGCATTGTTGAATTTGAAGAAAAACCAGCTCAACCTAAATCTACCAAAGCTTCTATGGGGATCTATATCTTTGATTGGCAACGTCTTCGCAATATGCTAGTTGCTGCCGAAAAGAGCAATGTCGATATGTCAGACTTCGGTAAAAATGTTATTCCAAACTACCTTGAGTCAGGTGAAAGTGTCTATGCCTATGAATTTAATGGTTACTGGAAAGACGTTGGTACAATTGAGTCTCTTTGGGAAGCGAACATGGAGTACATTTCTCCAGAAAATGCCTTAGATAGCCGTAACCGTCAATGGAAGATTTACTCAAGAAACTTGATTTCACCACCAAACTTCCTTGGGGCAAATGCTCATGTGGAAGATTCCTTGGTTGTCGATGGCTGTTTCGTAGATGGAACTGTTAAACATTCTATCCTTTCAACAGGTGCGCAAGTTCGCGAAGGGGCAGAAGTTCTTGATTCAGTTATCATGAGTGGAGCTATTATTGGAAACGGGGCTAAAATCAAACGTGCCATTATTGGTGAAGGTGCAGTTATTTCTGATGGTGTCGAAATTGATGGGACAGAAGAAGTACAGGTTGTAGGATATGATGAAGTAGTGGGGGTAGCAACAGATGAAGATTGATAAATATTCTGCCATTTTAGGAAACACAGTTGGTTTTCATGATATGTCAACACTGACAGACCACCGTCCAGTAGCTAGTTTGCCATTTGGTGGTAAATATCGCTTGATCGACTTTCCACTTTCAAGTCTTGCTAATGCTGGTGTCCGTAGTATCTTTGGTATTTTCCAACAAGATAATATCAGCTCAGTCTTCGACCATATCCGTTCAGGGCGTGAGTGGGGCTTGTCAACTCTTCTTAGCCACTACTATCTAGGTATTTACAATACCCGTGTGGAAAGTAGTACAGTTGGAAAAGAATACTACCAACAGCTTCTTACTTATTTGAAACGTTCTGGCTCAAACCAAACAGTATCACTCAACTGTGATGTTTTGATTAATATTGATCTGAACCAAGTATTCCACCTACACACTACAACAAAAGGTCCAATCACTGTAGTTTATAAAAAACTACCTAAAAAAGATATTTCAGAAGTAAATGCAATCTTGGAAGTGGATGAAACAGACCATGTTCGTTCTCATAAACTCTTTGATAGCAAGTTACCAGATCAAATCTATAACATGTCTACAGATATCTTTGTCGTTGATACACCTTGGTTGATAGAACGCTTGGAAGAAGAAGCTAAAAAAGAACATCCAGAGAAGTTGCGCTATGTTTTACGGGATTTGGCTGCAAAAGAAGGGGCTTTTGCCTACGAGTACACAGGTTATCTAGCAAATATTCATTCTGTAGAGTCTTATTACAAAGCTAACAAAGATATGCTTGAATCACAAAAATTCTACTCTCTCTTCTCACCAAATCAAAAGATTTATACAAAGGTCAAAAACGAAGAGCCAACTTATTATGCTAATACATCTAAGGTAAGCACTTCTCAGTTTGCCTCTGGTAGTATTATTGAAGGTCAAGTGGCTAATTCTGTTTTATCACGTAATATTCATGTCCATAAGGATAGCTTGGTTAAAGATAGCATCTTATTCCCTCGTGTTGTTATTGGAGAAGGTGCTCAGGTAGAATATGCTATCTTGGACAAGGGTGTTGAAGTTGCGGATGGAGTTGTGATCCGTGGAACTGCAGAACATCCAGTCGTCGTTAAGAAAGGTGCTAAAGTAACAGAGGATATTCATTCATGAAAATTTTATTTGTAGCAGCTGAGGGTGCACCCTTTTCAAAAACAGGTGGTTTGGGAGACGTCATTGGTGCTCTTCCCAAATCACTGGTAAAAGCGGGACATGAAGTTGCAGTAATTCTCCCCTACTATGATATGGTAGAGGCTAAATTTGGAAATCAGATTGAAGATGTGCTTCATTTTGAGGTGAGTGTTGGTTGGCGCAGACAGTACTGTGGGATTAAGAAAACAGTATTAAATGGTGTCACTTTCTACTTTATCGATAATCAATATTATTTCTTCCGTGGTCATGTTTACGGTGATTTTGATGACGGAGAACGCTTTGCCTTTTTCCAACTGGCTGCCATTGAGGCTATGGAAAGGATTGACTTTATTCCTGATCTTCTCCATGTTCATGACTACCATACAGCTATGATTCCTTTCTTGTTGAAGGAAAAATACCGTTGGATTCAAGCCTATCAAGGAATAAAAACTGTTTTAACTATTCATAATTTAGAATTCCAAGGACAATTTTCAGAAGGAATGTTGGGTGATTTGTTTGGAGTTGGCTTTGAACGATACGCTGATGGCACCCTTCGCTGGAATAACTGTCTGAACTGGATGAAGGCTGGAATTCTTTACGCAGACCGTGTGTCAACTGTTTCACCTAGTTATGCTCATGAAATTATGACTAGTCAGTTCGGATGTAACTTGGATAAAATTCTTCGAATGGAATCTGGTAAAGTATCTGGTATCGTGAATGGGATTGATGCTGACCTGTATAATCCTCAGACGGATGTCCTTTTAGACTATCATTTTAATCAGGAAGATTTGTCTGGTAAAGCCCAGAATAAGGCAAAATTGCAAGAGAGAGTAGGCTTGCCAGTTAGAGCTGACGTTCCTCTGGTGGGAATTGTTTCTCGTTTGACACGTCAAAAAGGGTTTGATGTGGTGGTCGAAAGTCTTCACCATATCTTGCAAAATTATGTTCAGATTGTTCTTTTGGGAACTGGCGATCCAGCATTTGAAGGAGCTTTCTCATGGTTTGCTCAAATCTATCCAGACAAGCTATCAGCAAATATCACTTTTGATGTCAAACTAGCTCAAGAAATCTACGCTGCTTGTGATCTCTTCCTCATGCCAAGTCGTTTTGAACCGTGTGGCTTGTCTCAAATGATGGCTATGCGTTACGGAACCTTGCCATTGGTCCATGAAGTTGGTGGCTTGCGAGATACTGTTCGTGCTTTCAATCCAATCGAAGGAAGCGGTACTGGCTTTAGCTTTGACAATCTATCTCCTTATTGGTTAAATTGGACTTTCCAAACAGCATTGGACTTGTATAGACACCATCCTGACGTTTGGAGAAATCTACAAAAACAAGCTATGGAGTGTGATTTCTCATGGGATACAGCCTGCAAGTCATATCTAGACTTGTACCAAAGCTTAGTTAATTAATAGATAAAATCGTATGATCACTTCATACGATTTTTAGGCTATTTAGAAAGGAGAACTGATGTCTCAAGTAAAAGGCTTGTGTGTCATGGATGTTGATGGGACCTTAATCCTAGAAGAAGTGATTGATTTGTTGGGAAGAGAGGTAGGTTTTGAGGAGGAAATTTCACAGATTACAAGTCGGGCAATGCGAGGAGAGTTAGACTTTGAAAGCAGTTTAAGAAAAAGAGTGTCCTTGCTGGAAGGTCTTCCTGTTTCGGTTTTTGATAAAGTCTTCAACACTATTCATCTAACGCCAAATGCCCAGAAATTTATCTCTATTCTCCAAAAGAATGGCATCCTAGTTGGTTTGGTGTCCGGTGGTTTTACTCCAATAGTTGGGAGATTAGCAAAATCTCTCGACATTGCCTATTTCTCTGCCAACCAACTTGAAGATAAAGACGGTCATCTAACAGGAAAATTGATTGGACAAATTATTAGTTCCGAGGTTAAAAAAGAGACTCTGGAACAATGGAGAGAGGAACTAAAACTTTCTAAAGAAAGAACGATTGTAATCGGTGATGGGGCTAATGACTTATTAATGTTGAAGTCAGCAGGACTAGGAATCGCCTTTTGTGCCAAAGAAGTGCTTAAAAAAGAAATACCGAATCATGTTGACAAGAGGGATTTTTTAGAAGTTCTTCCTTTGATTGACTGTTTAGAATGAGGGAAAATATGAAGATTGTAATTGCACCAGATTCGTTTAAGGAAAGCTTGTCCGCTCAACAGGTAGCTGAAGCAATAAAAAGAGGCTTCCAACAATCGATAGCCGATGTAGAATGTCTCCTCTGCCCTGTTGGTGATGGTGGCGAAGGTACAGTAGATTCCATTCGACATTCTCTTGAGCTAAAAGAAAAATGGATCCAAGTGACAGGACCTTTTGGACAAAAAGAAGCCATGCGCTATTTTCAAAAAAGTCAACTGGCACTATTTGAAGTGGCTGATTTAGTTGGCCTTGAAAAAATTCCGCTAGAGAAACGAAATCCACTTCAAATCCAAACTTGTGGAATAGGGGAATTGATTCGTTGTCTCATTGTTAAAGGGATTAAAGATATCTATATCGGTGTTGGTGGCACGGCCAGTAATGACGGAGGAATTGGGATAGCTGCTGGTTTAGGTTATCGATTTTATGATAGGGATGGAAATGTCTTGCCGGCTTGCGGTCAATCCTTACTAAAATTAGCTTCAGTTTCAACAGAAAATCGCTATGAAATTCCTGAAGATGTTCGAATTCGTATTTTAGCAGATGTTGTGAGTCCCTTATGTGGTTATCAAGGTGCGACCTACACTTTTGGCAAACAAAAAGGCCTAGATCCTACTATGTTTGCAGTCGTAGATCAGGCAATCCAAGATTTTTATGAAAAAGTCTCACCTCCAACATTGGAAATTAAAGGTGCTGGAGCTGGTGGAGGCATTGCTGGCGGTTTGTGTGCCTTTGCTCAGGCAAATATCGTGTCGGGAATTGATACCTGCTTGAACCTAATCAACTTTGATAAGAAAGTTTTAGATGCTGACTTGGTAGTTGTAGGAGAAGGAAGGCTAGATCGTCAAAGTTTAGCAGGTAAAGCGCCTATAGGTGTTGCAAAAAGAACCCCTGTCGGAGTTCCTGTCATTGCTATTTGTGGTAGTATTGCTGAGGATTTACCTTCCCTACCATTTGAGAATATCCAAGCGGCTTTTTCAATTTTGAAGAAAAGTGAACCTATAGAAGATAGTTTGAAAAATGCCAGTCTCTATCTGGAGCACACGGCTGCCAATATAGGGCATTTATTAAATATGCGTAAGATTTAGCCAAACCATTTCTTCCAGATGGATGTTTTGGCTGGTTCTTCCTTTTTATCTTCCCAAAGTTTTGCAAAAGCAAGTCGAAGATCCTTTTCTTCTACTTGTACTGGTGCATTGCTATGGATAATCAGTCCGAAAGGAGAAGAAGCATGCTCTTCAGATACAATGGTAGCTTGACTATCAGTTTCTTTAGCTTCTTTTAAGTAGAAAACTTGTTTGTCAAATTCGATAGTTGGTGAAATCTTCACAAATAGTGGCTCTGCTTTTTCCTGAAGATTTTCTAAAATAGATAAAAAGCCTTTTTCTAACTGAGGGCTATTTGCTGTGTCAATATCTGCATATCCAAGAACTCTTTCCTCAAAAGTACCAAGATAGCGTCTTTGCTCGTCCGGATTTAGTTTTGGCCCACCATGAGCTTTTTCAAGTAATTGTTTTGATAAATCTGTCATGAAAATAGTATATCATAAAAGTTAGAATAAAACAGGTAAAAGAAAGCGATTACTTTATAAAGTTAAGGAAAATTTACACAAAGATAACGTTTTTTCTTGAAAAAGGTGGGTATTTAAGGTATTATAGAGGTGTAAAAAATTTAACTCATAAGGAGAGTAAAAAATGTCAATTATTACTGATGTTTACGCTCGCGAAGTCCTAGACTCACGCGGTAACCCAACACTTGAAGTAGAAGTTTATACTGAATCAGGTGCTTTCGGACGTGGTATGGTTCCATCAGGAGCTTCTACTGGTGAACACGAAGCAGTTGAACTTCGCGACGGTGACAAATCTCGTTACGGTGGTCTTGGTACACAAAAAGCTGTTGACAACGTAAACAACATCATTGCTGAAGCAATCATCGGCTACGATGTACGTGATCAACAAGCTATCGACCGTGCTATGATCGCACTTGACGGTACTCCTAACAAAGGTAAATTGGGTGCTAACGCAATCCTTGGTGTGTCTATCGCTGTAGCTCGTGCTGCTGCTGATTACCTTGAAATCCCACTTTACAGCTACCTTGGTGGATTCAACACTAAAGTTCTTCCAACTCCAATGATGAACATCATCAACGGTGGTTCTCACTCTGACGCTCCAATCGCTTTCCAAGAGTTCATGATCTTGCCAGTTGGTGCGCCAACATTCAAAGAAGCTCTTCGTTACGGTGCTGAAATCTTCCACGCTCTTAAGAAAATCCTTAAATCACGTGGTTTGGAAACTGCCGTAGGTGACGAAGGTGGATTCGCTCCTCGTTTCGAAGGAACTGAAGACGGTG
>CBDFAU010000008.1:0-74408 GCA_965245755.1 Streptococcus mitis
GCCGTAGGTGACGAAGGTGGATTCGCTCCTCGTTTCGAAGGAACTGAAGACGGTGTTGAAACTATCCTTGCTGCGATCGAAGCTGCTGGATACGTTCCAGGTAAAGACGTATTTATCGGATTTGACTGTGCTTCATCAGAATTCTACGATAAAGAACGTAAAGTTTACGACTACACTAAATTTGAAGGTGAAGGCGCTGCTGTTCGTACATCTGCAGAACAAATCGACTACCTTGAAGAATTGGTTAACAAATACCCAATCATCACTATCGAAGATGGTATGGATGAAAACGACTGGGATGGTTGGAAAGCTCTTACTGAACGTCTTGGTAAGAAAGTGCAACTTGTTGGTGACGACTTCTTCGTAACAAACACTGACTACCTTGCACGTGGTATCCAAGAAGGTGCTGCTAACTCAATCCTTATCAAAGTTAACCAAATCGGTACTCTTACTGAAACTTTTGAAGCTATCGAAATGGCTAAAGAAGCTGGTTACACTGCCGTTGTATCACACCGTTCAGGTGAAACTGAAGATTCAACAATCGCTGACATCGCAGTTGCAACTAACGCAGGACAAATCAAGACTGGTTCACTTTCACGTACAGACCGTATCGCTAAATACAACCAATTGCTTCGCATCGAAGACCAACTTGGTGAAGTAGCTGAATACCGTGGATTGAAATCATTCTACAACCTTAAAAAATAAAATAGTTCAGTGAACTATTTTATCCCGAACCTTGAAATTCAAAAGTTCGGCTGTTGATTTAACAACGTTTTAAGCCCCTCGGATTTGATCCGAAGGGCTTTTTTTCTGTTCAGGGGGCAAAAAAGGGGCAGTGTTTATGGTATAATAGACAAAAATATTTGAATTAGAAAGAAATTATGTCTAAAGAAATTGATATTGAGTATTACCACCAGCTGGCCTTGCAAAAGCAGAAGGAGCACCGTAAAATTTTAGCCAATTTAAAGAAAAAACCACCAAAAAATCTAGATAAGATAGCTCAACAGATTCACCAAGAAGTCTTTGAGGAGATTGATTGCACTGCCTGTGCTAACTGTTGTAAGACATTGGGGCCTGACTTTAAAGAAGCTGATATTACACGTATTGCTAAGTACTTTAAGATGAAATTACCAGCTTTTGAAGCGGAGTTTCTGCAGGTAGATGAAGATGGTGATAAGGTTTTTAAATCCATGCCTTGTCCCTTTCTAGGAGGAGATAATCTCTGTTCCATCTATGAAGTTCGTCCAAAGGCCTGTCGAGAGTTCCCCCATACAGATCGCAAAAAGATCCATCAAATCAACCATTTGACGATTAAGAATACTTTGACCTGTCCAGCAGCCTATCTCTTTGTTGAGAAATTAAAGGATAAGTTATAGGGATTTATAATTTTAAATCTTGAACAAAGATTACAGGATTTAAAATTCTCATAATAACTAGCAATATGAAGGGAGAACTTCTATGCCTAGACCAAAAACAAAAGAGGAACTAGTATTAGCCTCTAAGGAAAATTATGAAAATCTCAAGTTGTTCATCTCTAAACTAAGTGAAGAAGAGTTGCAGGCTCCTTTTGATTTTTCAAGAGACCAAAAGAAAAAGGAAGCGCACTGGAAAAGAGATAAAAATCTACGTGATGTCCTGATTCATCTCTACGAATGGCAGAAGTTGCTTTTGACCTGGGTACATTCTAATCAAGAGGGTCATGAGAGACCTTTTCTCCCTGAGCCTTATAATTGGAAAACTTATGGAGAAATGAATGTCGTTTTTTGGAAGAAGCACCAGAAAACATCTTTAGAAGAAGCGAGTAGGCTACTAGAGCAATCACATAGAGAGGTTTTAGAGTTGATAGAAGTTTTTAGCGATGACGAACTCTTTACCAAAGGTATCTATAAGTGGACGGGAGGTACAAGTCTAGGTTCCTATTTTGTCAGTAGTACCTCCAGTCACTATAACTGGGCTCTGAAAAAACTCAAATCACATCAGAAGAATTGTAAGCGTCGCTAGTTAAAGTGGGTATGGATTTTAGAAAAGGTTCTTCTAAGCTTCGAATAGCTTAGTTATCTTCATTTTTGAGTTCTTCTAGCTTTAGAATCCTTCAAAAACTAAAATTTAAGGTAATCAATGGCTTAGAAGAGTGCCAAAACATTTATTTTAATGTAATTCTAAGTTTAGAATTGCATTGATATTGAAGCAGAATGAACTATTCGATTCTTAGAATGCCTTAATTCTGAGAAATGTTGATGATAAACTGGTTCGAATGGTTTTTTCTGATTTAGGATGATAGATTGATGGGTGTGATGATGAAAATACAAAAAGAGAAAGTTAGAAAAGAGTTGGTATCCCTCTGTTTGGGGGAGCTTACAGCAGTCCTAGCCTTTTGCTTTTGTTTCTTTCTTTTAAAAAATCGACTTGTTGATTGGAAGAGTGTTGCTGATTTTAAGGAATTTAGCTCAATACAAATATAGAACACATCTCAGGATGTTATATTGATCGAGGTAAAAGTATATTTTTTTTTAAAACTGATCTCTGGGCTTGTGGTATAATCGAATTATAAAAAATTATTTCTGCTATTTTTGTAATGATTTATAAATATAAGATTAAGAAAGCTAGAGGTGTTTAGTGGTAAAAAATTTTTTCCTAGGTGTAAATTATCGTAGAATAATTAGCTATACATTGGTTGCATATACAATCATTTGTTGGTTGTTTAAAATTAATATATTACAACCGTATTCTGGACATAAGATGATTATTGCTGTAGTGACAATATTGTCCTTTTACTTTTTAAGAAATAAAAAGAAGGATGAATTTCTATTTGTAACTATATTATATGTACTGCTCCAGCCCGCGTTGGATTATCTAATTACTATAGCCAATATCGACTTAAATGTATTACTAATGGCTAGTGCAATATTGATTTCTGGGAGTTGGCGGATAGACTCTATCAATAAAATTAATACAGCAGCAGATAATTCTCAGTCAAACATAGACTATTTCAACTTAGTATATCTCAATTCGGCTAAGTCTTATGAAATTGCTACCTTAATTGATGATACTGTCAAGACAACTATTCAGAAGGAAAATAGCAGTACAACAAGTCACAAAAACTTTTTTGAAATTGGAACGAGAAATGGTTTGTATTCAGGATATGGAAATAGCAACGAATTAACTACGGAAAGTAAAATTAGTGAAAGTTTCGAAGTTAAAAGCACTAAATCTACGATTTTTAGAAAAGTCTATGAAATGTCCAAAAATTTTCAAGCTGAGAACATAGAGCAAGGAGATTTAATAAAATTTGACAGTGTAACTCTTAATCCCGTAAATGCACAAGATATTCCACTTATATTGCAAGTGTTACAGGCTAGCAAGTTGGACAATCCCAGTACGGAGGGAATTGAGTTAAATATGTCAAACCTACTTTCTACTTTCTTGACTGACTACACGATTGATTATAGTTTCAAACAAGGTAATGAAAAATTCTTGATTCGTTTCCCCTATGGAGAAGTTGAAGGTTTTGAGAATGGGTATAGACATAGTGATTTTCAACTTGGAAAACTTAACTTAGTCGGAATAGATAGAGGTAAGATTAATTTTTCTGAAGTTGATACCATGTCAACAAAATTTTTAGAGTTTATGAGTAAGCAAACCAAGAAAAATAACGTGACGAACAATGTAAAAGATATTATCCCAAAATCCTCATCATCTGAAAAGAGCGATGAATCTGGGTCGGAATTCGAAATAGATTTCAACTATGAAAAGTTAAATGGAACATATCATTTGATAGATGTGATTGCTGTTGTTCAAAAAATCAATGTGGAGAGTGAGTCGTGATTTATTTATATGATGTTACAAGAATAGATGATTTAAAAGAACATTTCTTGGAAAGTAAAAGGATTGATATCACTCGTATTCTATCTTACGATTTCACTAATTTGAGTGAAATAGAAGATATATGCGAGGAGATTGATGCTGTAGATGGATTGGTCATAGATTTATCAGCCTTGATGAATTTAAACGCCTACAATAGTCAGTATATAGGTCGAGTTTTCTTTTCGCTAAGTAGAGTGTCTAACTCCTTTATTTTTTGGCTAAATAAGTTAAAATACGAAAGTGTACTGAAAGAGTTGCCACTTCTATTTGAAGATGAAGAGATAAACAAAAATTTTGCTAATCCAGAAGTTCAAAATTTTAATTCTGACGACGAAACGAAAGATAGTAGTGATACTGAGTTTAGCAATAAAATACAGGAGGTTGCTAGCAACCTAATTGGTCATGATTTATTTAAGGAAGATTTTATACAGAAGTATGAAAACTTTATACTTCTCGAAAGAATAGGAGTCCGGAAGATTTTTTCCGTGTTTCTGATTGGTGAATCTGGAATAGGTAAAACAGAATTTGCTAAGATTTTATCAAAGTCACTCTATCCAGATGAAGAGCTTACCAAAATTAATTTTGGAAATTACTCGACAGAAGGGGTGTTGAATAGTTTAATAGGTTCTCCGCTCGGATACGTTGGAAGCGATGAGGGTGGCGAACTGATTAGAAAAATTAATTCATCCAAATCTAAAATTATTTTGATTGATGAATTTGAAAAGGCGACACCAGCCGTGTTTAATTTTTTTTATGAACTACTAGAAGACGGTAAATTTACAGATAGGCGTGGCATCGCTCATAATCTAAATGGTTATACTATTGTCTTTACTTCCAATATGACTTCTCAGCACTATCTGCAATATATTCCAGCTTCCCTAAGGTCTCGGTTTGATTTACTTAGCGATTTTCAGATTCCTAACTTGGATGAAAAACGCTTATTCATCCAAGAACAAGCAGATAGTCTGGTGGATAAGTTAAATTCTATCAAAAATACTACCTATGAAATTAGCGACGAATTAATGAAAAAAATTCTGAGTTTTTCAGAAGAAAATAATCTTCGTCATATAAAACGCCTTGTTCAAGATGCAATTGCGGAAGATTTCAGAAAAAAATATTGATAAAATTGATATCCTACCTTTCTAGATGAATTAAAATAACAATCACGGTAGAAACCGCAATTGTTTGCGTTTGTTTATAAATTTGCGTTAATTTGTACTGCTGTCTAGGCTGTTAGGGTATAATTAATCTATCAAATTTTTTGAATAACTACTTGGAGTGAGATAGATATGCAAATAAACTACAATAGAAAACAGAAATCAGATATTGTTATTTCTAAACCGTCAGCCAGTGAAGTAGAAAAATACTTGAAAACGTGGAAAAATCTTAAAAATTATAAGTTGCAAGAAGATGCTTTAGATAAATTATTTTTTGAGCTGTTACCAAGTAACGAAGAAATTTCTGACATCTTATTAAAGGTTGCTACGTTGAATGATTTTTATAGTACAAATATTTTTTCAGTTTATCCAGTTGCAGAGCATATTCTGAGTCTTAAAATTGACGAGAGATTGAGACAAGGTGATGTAACTTTAGTCAATGAAATTCAGAATGTCACTATCAATGGAGTAACTAGAAAGTTCTATTCTTTTTCTACCAAATACTGTTCCCATCATAATCCTAAAGAATACCCTATTTATGATAGCTATGTAGAAAAGGTATTGAAATACTTTAGAAAAACAGATAAATTTTCTAAATTTAAGAATGCAGATCTAAAAGATTATCAAAAATTTAAAAATATAATTATTGCTTTTAGAGAATACTACGGATTAGACGAATTTAATCTTAAAGAGATTGATCAGTATTTATGGCAGTTGGGAAAAGAATATTTCCCAAATAAATATTAGCGACTTTTTCTCACTCAGAAAGGAAAACACCAAATTGTCCTACAAATTTCTACTCTTCGATCTCGACCACACCTTGCTTGATTTTGATGCTGCTGAGGATGTGTCTTTAACGCAACTTCTACAAGAAGAAGGGGTTGCAGATATTCAGGCCTACAAAGACTTTTACGTTCCTATGAACAAGGCTCTATGGAAGGACTTGGAGCAAAAGAAAATTAGTAAACAAGAGCTGGTTAACACGCGCTTTTCTCGTTTATTTTCCCATTTTGGGCTGGAGAAGGACGGGACTTTACTTGCTCAGCGTTACCAGTTTTACTTAGCCCAACAGGGACAAACTCTTTCGGGAACTCATGAACTCTTAGACAGCCTCATCGAGCGTGATTATGACTTGTATGCTGCGACAAATGGCATTACAGCCATTCAGACAGGGCGCTTGGCTCAATCTGGTCTGGCACCTTATTTCAATCAAGTCTTTATCTCTGAACAATTGCAAACACAAAAGCCAGATGCTCTCTTTTATGAAAAAATTGGCCAACAGATTGCAGGTTTTAGCAAAGAAAAGACGCTGATGATTGGAGATTCCCTAACCGCCGACATTCAAGGTGGCAATAATGCGGGGATTGACACTATCTGGTACAATCCTCATCACCTCGAAAATCACACACAAGCCCAGCCAACCTACGAAGCCCAGTCTTACCAAGACTTGCTGGATTGTTTAGATAAACTGTAAAAAGTGGTTTAGAAAGCCACTTTTTGCTATAATAGAGGCAGTAAAAACGAAGGAGTTGGCTATGGAACACTCGTCTTGGCATGCTTTGATTAAGGAGCAATTACCTGAGGGTTATTATGGGAGAATCAATCAGTTTATGGAGCAGGTTTATGTACAAGGAACTGTCTATCCACCCAAGGAAAAGGTTTTTCAGGCTCTATTGACAACACAGCTTGAAGAAGTTAAGGTGGTGATTCTAGGGCAAGATCCCTATCACGGGCCAGGTCAAGCGCAGGGCTTGAGTTTTTCTGTACCTGACTCTATCCCAGCTCCGCCATCCTTACAAAATATCTTGAAAGAATTGTCAGATGATATCGGGGTTAAGAAATCTCATGATTTGACAGCTTGGGCTGAGCAAGGAGTCTTGCTTCTTAATGCTTGTTTGACGGTTCCTGCTGGACAGGCCAATGGTCATGCTGGTCAGATATGGGAGCCTTTTACAGATGCAGTGATTCAGGTGGTCAATCATCTGGATAGACCAGTGGTCTTTGTACTCTGGGGAGCTTATGCACGCAAGAAGAAGGCCTTGGTTACTAATCCTCATCACATGATTATCGAATCAGCCCATCCCAGTCCTTTGTCAGTTTATAGAGGATTTTGGGGTTCCAAGCCTTTTTCCAAGGCCAATGCTTTTTTAGAAGAGACAGGACAAGAGCCAATCAATTGGCTTAGATAAGGAGAGAATATGCCTCAGTTAGCGACGATTTGCTACATTGATAACGGGAAAGAACTGCTCATGCTCCACCGTAATAAGAAGCCCAATGATGTCCATGAAGGGAAATGGATTGGTGTGGGTGGCAAGCTAGAGCGAGGTGAGACCCCTCAGGAATGCGCGACACGTGAAATCCTCGAAGAGACAGGGCTGAAAGCTAAGCCAGTTCTAAAAGGTGTTATCACATTTCCTGAATTTACACCAGATTTAGACTGGTACACCTATGTTTTTAAAGTGACGGAGTTCGAGGGTGAATTGATTGATTGCAACGAGGGGACGCTAGAATGGGTTCCCTATGATGAGGTTTTGAGTAAGCCGACTTGGGAAGGTGACCATACCTTTGTTGGGTGGCTTTTAGAAGATAAACCCTTCTTTTCAGCCAAGTTTGTTTATGATGGGGATAAATTGTTGGATACCCAAGTTGATTTCTATGAATAAAGGAGAAAGCAGATGCTACTAATCAAAAATGGTCGTGTAATGGATCCCAAGTCTGGTTTGGATCAAGTGTGTGATGTCTTAGTTCAAGATGAGAAAATTATCAAAATTGCGCCTGAAATCAAAGAAGAAGGAGTAGAAATCCTAGATGCTACCGGTTTTGTAGTTGCTCCTGGATTGGTTGATATCCATGTTCATTTCCGTGAACCTGGTCAGACCCACAAGGAAGACATTCATACTGGTGCCCTAGCAGCCGCTGCAGGTGGTTTTACAACTGTTGTCATGATGGCTAATACCAGTCCAACCATTTCAGATGTAGAGACTTTACAAGAAGTTCTCCAGTCTGCTACCAAGGAAAAGATTAATGTCAAGACGGTGGCGACCATTACTAAAAACTTTAATGGCCAAGATTTGACTGACTTTAAGGCACTCTTAGAAGCAGGTGCGGTTGGTTTCTCAGATGACGGTATTCCACTTGAAAGCAGTAAAGTTGTCAAGGAAGCCATGGAGGAAGCCAAAAAACTTAATACCTTTATTAGTCTTCATGAGGAAGATCCAGGTTTGAATGGGATTCTTGGGTTTAACGAAAATATTGCTAAAGAACATTTCCATATCTGTGGTGCGACTGGGGTAGCTGAATATGCTATGATGGCTCGTGATGTCATGATTGCCTATGCAACCAAGGCTCATGTCCATATTCAGCATTTGTCTAAGGAAGAAAGTGTTAAAGTAGTGGAGTTTGCTCAGAAATTGGGTGCGCAAGTTACAGCAGAAGTAGCGCCACAGCATTTCTCCAAGACCGAAGCGCTCCTTTTGACACAAGGAAGCAATGCTAAGATGAATCCGCCACTTCGTTTGGAATCAGACCGTCGTGCCGTGATTGAAGGTCTTAAGTCAGGTGTCATCACAGTTATCGCGACTGACCACGCGCCTCACCATGCGGATGAAAAAAATGTTGAGGATATTACCAAAGCACCATCTGGCATGACTGGCTTAGAAACATCTCTTTCCCTTGGATTGACTTATTTGGTGGAAGCTGGGGAGTTAAGCTTGATGGAATTACTTGAAAAAATGACATACAACCCAGCCAAGCTTTATAACTTTGAAGCAGGTTACTTGGCTGAAAATGGTCCAGCAGATATCACTATTTTTGACGCTAAGGCTGACCGCCTTGTGGACTCCCATTTTGCTTCCAAAGCAGCTAATTCACCATTTATCGGTGAAACCTTAAAAGGGCAGGTTAAATATACCATCTGTAAGGGACAAATTGTCTATCAAAACTAGGTGGAAGTCTGCTCTGTAAACAAAAAGAATAGAGAGCCTATATGTACCAGACTCATCATTTTAAAGACAAGTTTATCTTATTTTTAAAGATATTTTTCCCTATCCTGATTTATCAATTTGCCAATTATTCTGCCTCCTTTGTTGATACGACTATGACTGGCCAATACAGTACCATGGACTTGGCTGGTGTGTCGATGGCAACTAGTATATGGAATCCTTTCTTTACCTTTCTAACAGGGATTGTATCGGCCTTGGTGCCTATCATTGGTCACCATCTTGGGCGAGGCAAAAAGGAAGAAGTGGCGTCTGATTTTTACCAGTTTATTTATCTGGCCTTGGGACTATCTATGGTCTTACTGGGGATGGTACTTTTCTTGGCACCACCAATCTTGAATCATCTTGGACTAGAAGCACCAGTGGCGGCAGTAGCAGTTCGCTATCTTTGGTTTTTATCTATCGGGATTATTCCCCTTTTGCTCTTTAGTGTCATTCGCTCCTTGCTGGATTCGCTGGGCTTGACCAAGCTGTCCATGTATCTCATGCTTTTGTTACTCCCTCTCAATAGTGGATTTAACTATCTCTTGATTTTCGGGGCCTTTGGTGTTCCAGAATTAGGGGGTGCGGGTTCTGGTTTAGGTACTTCTTTAGCCTACTGGGTCTTGCTGGGAATTTCTGTTCTGGTTCTATTTAAACAGGAGAAGCTCAAAGCCCTACATCTTGAGAAACGAATTCCACTTAATATGGATAAAATCAAGGAAGGAGTTCGATTGGGTCTGCCTATTGGGGGAACTGTCTTCGCGGAAGTGGCTATCTTTTCCGTGGTTGGTTTGATTATGGCTAAGTTCTCATCCTTGATTATCGCTAGTCACCAGTCAGCTATGAACTTTTCAACTCTCATGTACGCCTTTCCTATGAGTATCTCATCGGCTATGGCTATTGTTGTTTCCTATGAAGTGGGAGCCAAGCGATTTGATGATGCGAAAACCTATATTAGTCTAGGAAGATGGACAGCCCTTATTTTTGCAGGCTTCACCTTATCTTTCCTTTACATTTTTAGGGGAAATGTGGCCAGTCTTTATGGTAACGACCCAGAATTTATCGATCTGACAGCGCGTTTTTTGACTTATAGTCTTTTCTTCCAGTTAGCAGATACCTTTGCGGCACCGCTTCAGGGAATTTTGCGGGGGTATAAGGATACAGTGATTCCTTTTTACCTTGGTTTGGTTGGTTATTGGGGTGTAGCAATCCCAGTAGCTATGGTCTTTGATTCCCTAACAGATTTTGGAGCTTATTCTTACTGGATCGGTTTGATTATTAGTCTAATCGTAAGTGGAGCGCTCTACCGTTGGCGTTTAACAGTGATTATGAAGAGATTTGAATCTGTAGAAAAATCTAAACGCTAAAAAGTTTGTGAAAAAATATTCTTTGTAAGAAAATCCCTTGTTTTCATGGGGGTTTCTTTTTTATTTTGTGAAATTTTCTTTAGAAAAACTTTGACAGTATTTGCCAAAAACGGTAAAATAGTAAGGTAAGAAGAAACTTAGAAAGGCAAGAAGATGTCAACTTTAGATAAAAATCTTTTGCTAGAGATGTTCCGTAAGATGGAAGAAATCCGTCGTATGGACTTAAAAATTGCGCAATTAGTAAAGAAAGGGAAAGTGCCAGGAATGACGCACTTTTCTGTTGGAGAAGAGGCAGCTAATGTGGGTGCTATGTTGGCTCTCAACCCAGATGACCTAATTACCTCAAACCACCGTGGTCACGGACAAGCTATTGCCAAAGGAATTGACCTCAACGGAATGATGGCTGAAATCCTTGGTAAATACACTGGAACTTGTAAAGGTAAAGGTGGTTCTATGCATATCGCCGACCTTGATGCTGGGAACCTTGGTGCCAATGGTATCGTAGGTGGTGGTATGGGGATCGCTGTCGGTGCAGCCCTTAGTCAACAAATGCAAAACACTGGAAAAATCGTAGTCTGCTTCTTTGGAGATGGTGCGACCAACGAAGGTGTTTTCCACGAAGCAGTAAATATGGCCTCTATCTGGAAACTGCCAGTTATTTTCTACTGCATTAACAACGGTTACGGTATCTCTGCTGATATCAAGAAAATGACTAACGTGGAACATATCCATCAACGTAGTGCAGCATATGGAATTCCTGGAATGTTCATCGAAGATGGAAACAATGTCATCGACGTTTATGATGGATTTAAGAAAGCCGTAGACCATGTTCGTGGTGGTAATGGTCCAGTCTTGATTGAAAGTGTAACTTACCGCTGGCTTGGTCACTCATCATCAGACCCTGGTAAATATCGTACGCGTGAAGAAGTGGAATTGTGGAAACAAAAAGACCCAATCGAAAACCTTCGCAAATACCTCATTGAAAACACTATTGCGAGTGCCGAGGAATTGGAAGAAATCCAAGCGCAAGTCAAGGAAGCAGTAGAAGCTTCTGTTAAATTTGCAGAGGAAAGTCCATTCCCACCGCTTGAATCAGCATTTGAAGATATTTACGCAGACTAAGGAGAAAGAGATAAAATGGAAACAAAAACAATGTCCTTCCGTGACACCATTATCCTTGCTATGTCTGAGGAAATGCGTCGCGATGAAAATGTGTTCTTGATGGGAGAAGATGTCGGTGTCTTTGGAGGAGACTTCGGAACTTCTGTTGGAATGCTTGAAGAATTTGGTCCAGAACGTGTTCGTGACTGTCCGATTTCTGAAGCTGCTATCTCTGGAGCAGCAGCAGGAGCAGCCATGACAGGCCTACGTCCAATCGTTGATATGACCTTCATGGACTTCTCGGTTATTGCCATGGACAATATCGTTAACCAGGCTGCTAAAACACGTTATATGTTTGGTGGTAAAGGTCAGGTTCCAATGACTGTTCGATGCGCAGCTGGTAATGGAGTTGGATCTGCAGCCCAGCACTCACAATCCTTGGAATCTTGGTTTACCCACATTCCTGGACTTAAGGTTGTGGCACCCGGAACACCTGCAGACATGAAAGGACTGCTCAAGTCTTCTATCCGTGATAACAACCCAGTTATTATTCTTGAGTATAAATCAGAATTTAACCAAAAAGGGGAAGTGCCAGTTGATCCAGACTACACGATTCCACTTGGAGTCGGCGAAATCAAACGCGAAGGAACGGATGTAACAGTTGTTACTTATGGGAAAATGCTTCGCCGTGTGGTTCAAGCTGCTGAAGAATTAGCAGAAGAAGGAATTTCTGTTGAGATTGTTGACCCACGCACCCTTGTTCCGCTTGATAAGGATATCATCATTAACTCAGTTAAGAAGACTGGTAAGGTCGTTCTGGTCAATGACGCCCACAAAACAAGTGGCTATATCGGAGAGATTTCAGCAATTATTTCAGAATCAGAAGCATTTGATTATTTAGATGCACCAATCCGCCGTTGTGCAGGAGAAGATGTGCCAATGCCTTATGCACAAAACCTAGAAAATGCAATGATTCCAACAGTTGAAAGCATTAAGGATGCCATCCGTAAAACATATAACAAAGAATAGAATTACATAAATTAAATTATGTAATGTTTTAGAGATTTTAACTTTAGTAACTTGAGATATGTATTGTACCCAAGTTATTTGCAAATTTGCGACAGGAGAGAGTCGAATCGATGTTATTCGACGATCGACTTAGTAAGTCTACTAGGTTGACCGCCTAATAGCGGCAACCGTAGCAACTTGAGATACGTGTTGTATCCAAGTTGCTTGTAGAGTTGAACACGGGCTAAAAGCTCGGAAAAAAGATAAATCTCCTTGGCTTCATCGAAGCCCGCGTAGATTTCCTATTTTTCAGTCGCTTTTAACGCCCTTAGTATCATTTAATTGAATTCGGACGGAGGTCTGCGAAAAAAAGATAGATTTCCTTGTGTTCATCGAACACATCGTCAATCTCCTATTTTTTCATTGCCCTCTGAGTCCTTAATATCTTAGTATAGAATTGGAGAGGTCATGGCTGATGACAAGCTAAGAGCGACTCCTGCGGCTAGAAAGTTAGCGGATGATTTAGGGATCAACCTCTACGACGTTTCTGGCTCAGGTGCAAACGGTCGTGTCCACAAAGAAGACGTGGAAACTTATAAAGACACAAATGTGGTTCGCATTTCGCCACTTGCAAAACGAATTGCCCTCGAACATAATATTGCTTGGCAGGAGATTCAAGGAACTGGTCATCGTGGTAAAATCATGAAGAAGGATGTTTTGGCCTTGCTTCCTGAAAATATTGAAAACGACACCATCAAGTCTCCTGCTCAGATTGAAAAAGTGGAAGAAGTCCCTGATAATATCACTCCTTATGGTGAGATTGAGCGTATTCCAATGACACCAATGCGTAAGGTTATTGCCCAACGCATGGTTGAATCTTACTTAACTGCGCCAACCTTCACACTCAATTATGAAGTTGATATGACTGAAATGTTGGCTCTTCGTAAGAAGGTTCTTGAGCCAATCATGGAAGCAACTGGGAAGAAGACTACTGTAACAGACCTTCTTTCACTTGCAGTTGTTAAGACTCTTATGAAACACCCATACATCAACGCTTCATTGACAGAAGATGGTAAGACCATTATCACTCACAACTATGTCAACCTTGCGATGGCAGTTGGGATGGATAATGGATTGATGACACCTGTTGTGTACAATGCTGAGAAGATGAGTCTTTCAGAACTGGTTGTAGCCTTCAAGGATGTTATTGGCCGTACCTTGGATGGCAAATTGGCTCCAAGTGAGTTGCAAAATTCAACATTCACAATCAGTAACTTGGGAATGTTTGGCGTTCAGTCCTTTGGTCCGATCATCAACCAACCAAACTCAGCTATCCTTGGTGTGAGCTCGACAATCGAGAAGCCAGTTGTCGTCAATGGTGAAATTGTGATTCGCCCTATCATGAGCCTAGGATTAACCATCGACCATCGTGTCGTAGATGGTATGGCTGGTGCTAAGTTTATGAAAGACTTGAAAGAATTGATTGAACACCCAATCTCAATGTTGATTTAAGAACAAGAGTATTCATTTTAAAGATATAGATAAAGGAAGGAAGACATGGCCTTAGAAGTAATTATGCCAAAAGCCGGCGTGGATATGACAGAAGGACAAATCGTCCAATGGAATAAAAAAGTCGGAGAATTTGTAAAAGAAGGAGAAATCCTTTTGGAAATCATGACTGATAAAGTCAGCATGGAATTGGAAGCCGAAGAAGATGGGTACTTGATTGCCATTCTCAAAGGAGATGGTGAAACTGTCCCTGTAACGGAAGTTATCGGTTACCTTGGCGAAGAAGGGGAAAATATCCCAACAGCTGGAGCCGCAGCGCCAGAAGCTAGCCCTGCACCTACAGCAAGTGCCTCAAACGATGATGGTAAGAGTGATGATGCCTTTGATATCGTTGTGATTGGTGGAGGTCCTGCTGGTTATGTTGCAGCCATTAAAGCTGCCCAACTCGGTGGTAAAGTTGCCCTTGTTGAGAAATCTGAACTCGGCGGAACCTGCTTGAACCGTGGATGTATTCCAACCAAGACCTACCTTCATAACGCTGAAATTATAGAGAATATCGGTCATGCCGCAAACCGTGGTATCGTCATCGAAAATCCAAACTTTACTGTTGATATGGATAAACTCCTTGAAACTAAGTCTAAGGTTGTCAATACTTTGGTTGGTGGGGTTGCAGGTCTTCTTCGTAGCTACGGAGTTACTGTTCATAAGGGAATTGGTACCATCACTAAGGACAAGAATGTCTTGGTAAATGGTTCTGAATTGCTTGAAACCAAGAAAATCATCCTTGCTGGTGGTTCAAAAGTCAGCAAAATCAACGTCCCTGGTATGGAATCTCCACTTGTCATGACTAGTGACGACATTCTTGAAATGAATGAAGTGCCAGAAAGCCTTGTTATCATCGGTGGTGGAGTTGTTGGTATCGAACTTGGTCAGGCCTTCATGACATTTGGTTCAAAAGTAACTGTTATCGAAATGATGGATCGTATCGTGCCAGCTATGGATGCAGAAGTTTCTAAGAATCTTCGCTTGATTTTGGAGCGTAAAGGAATGACCATCTTGACTGGTACTAAACTGCAAGAAATCATTGAGGAAAATGGTCAACTTCGTATCAAGGTTGAAGGAAAAGACGATATCATCGCAAATAAAGCTCTTCTTTCAATCGGTCGTGTGCCAGACCTTGAAGGTATTGGAGAGGTTGAGTTTGAATTGGATCGTGGTCGTATCAAGGTCAACGAATACATGGAAACTTCAGTTCCAGGTATCTATGCACCTGGTGACATCAACGGTACTAAGATGTTGGCTCACGCAGCCTTCCGTATGGGTGAAGTTGCCGCTGAAAATGCTCTTAAAGGAAATCATGCTGTTGCCAAATTGAATTTGACTCCTGCAGCTATCTACACTCTTCCTGAAGTAGCAGCAGTAGGGTTGACAGAAGAACAAGCCCGTGAGAAATACGATGTTGCCATCGGTAAGTTCAACTTTGCGGCTAACGGACGTGCCATTGCCTCAGATGCAGCTCAAGGTTTCGTTAAAGTTATTGCGGATAAGAAATACGGAGAAATCCTTGGTGTTCATATCATCGGTCCTGCAGCTGCAGAATTGATCAATGAAGCGTCAAGCATCATCGAAATGGAAATCACTGTTGAAGAAATGCTGAAGACAATCCACGGTCACCCAACATATTCTGAAGTTATGTACGAAGCATTTGCGGATGTTCTAGGAATGGCCATTCACTCACCTAAGAAAAAATAAAAGAAAGATAGATTAGACTGGAAAGATATTTTCCAGTCTCTATCGTATAAAGGGATATCATGAAATATATTATCAATCATTCAAACGACACTGCCTTTAATATCGCCTTGGAAGAATATGCCTTTAAACACCTTTTGGATGAGGATCAAATCTTCCTACTTTGGATTAACAAGCCCTCTATCATTGTTGGTCGTCACCAGAATACCATCGAAGAAATTAACCGTGATTATGTTCGCGAAAACGGAATTGAAGTAGTACGTCGTATCAGTGGTGGTGGAGCTGTTTACCATGATTTGAACAACCTTAACTATACCATCATTTCAAAAGAAGATGAAACTAAAGCATTTGACTTTAAGAGTTTCTCAACTCCGGTTATCAATACTTTAGCTCAACTTGGTGTTAAAGCTGAATTTACTGGTCGTAACGACTTAGAAATCGACGGCAAGAAATTCTGTGGAAATGCTCAAGCTTATATCAATGGGCGCATCATGCACCATGGGTGCCTTCTCTTTGACGTTGATTTGTCAGTCCTCGCAAATGCCCTTAAGGTTTCAAAAGATAAATTTGAATCAAAAGGTGTGAAATCGGTTCGTGCTCGCGTAACCAATATTGTCAATGAATTACCAGAAAAAATCACAGTCGAAGAATTCCGTGATTTACTCTTGGAATACATGAAAAAAGAGTACCCAGAGATGACTGAATACGTTTTTTCTGAGGAAGAATTGGCTGAAATCAATCGCATCAAGGATACTAAGTTTGGTACTTGGGACTGGAACTACGGTAAATCACCTGAATTTAACATCCGTCGTGGAACAAAATTCACTAGTGGTAAGGTGGAAGTCTTTGCTAATGTTCTCGAATCAAAAATCCAAGACATCAAGATTTATGGTGACTTCTTTGGTATCGAAGACGTTGCTGCAGTAGAAGATGTCCTCCGAGGTGTTAAATACGAACGCGAAGATGTTCTTAAGGAGCTAGAAACCATTGATATCACACGCTACTTCGCTGGTATTAGCCGTGAAGAAATCGCTGAAGCGGTAGTTGGATAAATAAAAAAGAAGTTGGTTAGTTGGCCAACTTCTTTTTATGAGTTTTAGTTTACATAAATTATTTTATGTAGTTTATAAACTATCCAAAGCATTCTTTTGTTCATCATTAACGATATGGGTATAGAGGTCAGTGACTTGTGTGCTGGCATGTCCTAGCTGGTGACTGACCAAAACTTGCGATTTAGTGGCATCATAGAGCCTGGTTGCTAGCGTATGGCGTAGTTTATGGGGTGTTACACGGACTTTGAAGTCCTCAGAGTACTTAGCAACCATCTTTTCCACACTGGAAGCATCGATACGATTAGGAACACCTCTGTAGAGTGTCAAAAAAAGGGCTGTATCTGTTTTTTCTGTCTTATAGCGTTGATTTCGAATGGCCAGATAATTCTCTAGATAAGGTTTTGCAAAGGCAGCGACATTAACCGAGTCACGTTTGCCCCCTTTTCTAGTGACATCGATAACCATCATTTTGAGATTGAGATCCCTTATATCCAGATTAACAGCTTCAGATAAGCGGACACCAGATGCCAAGAGAAGGGCAATAATGGCCAAATCACGTTCTTTATTTTTGTTGAAGGATGAGAGAGCTCGATTAGAGAGCTGTTGAGGGTATTCTTGGTCAATATAAGTTAGAAAACCTTCTGTTTCATCACCCAAAAAGAGTTTTTGCTTGATGTTTTCAGCTCTGGCAGCAAGTGTTTCTTTCTTTTTCTTTGTTGAAACTTTCTTCATTACATTACGATAAAAATAAGGTTCCCCCTGATCGTTTTCAACTTCCTCAGTCAAATACTTATAAAGACTGGAAAGAGCTGACAAGGTCCGATTGATGGTTGTCTGAGAAACTCCTTGTTTGGTTGTATTAGCATTCAGCAAAGGACGTTCACGTAGGTAAAGGATAAAGGATTCCATGTCTTTCTTAGACATATTTTCCAAGACAGATAAAGAAATATCAGATATTTTATCGGCGTTTGAGATACCAGACTCTAAAACCCAGCTGAAAAATCGATCATATTCCTTGAGGTATTCGTACAAGGTTGTAAAACTGTAAGGAACAGCAAGCTTAGATTGGTAGTATTCCAGAACATACCAGGGCATGATTTGTTTTAGTTTATCGATTCGTTCCAGTAAAATCTCACGTTTCATGTATTTTCTCCATAATTAAGTCTACTAGTAGTATAGCATAGACTTATATATTTTTCAAGAAAATTATAGTTTTTCGGAAAGATGATATAGAGATTTTTAAAAAAGACTTAGACCTGTGTGAAACGAACAAAATAACTAAAAATTTTTTTTGGAACAAAAATAGCTAAATTAGTGAGAATATACTTTACTAAAACTTAAAACCTTGTTAAATCAAGGTTTTAAGGCTTGCATTGGGTTTAAAAGGGGGTGATTTTGTACATTACTCCTTAAACTCAGTCGTATCAAGGGCTTATCTATTGTATAGGGAAAAGTACAAAAATTTCCAGTTTTTGCGTAAAATGGATCTAAATCTTTGGAGTTGTACTATTGTGAATCATTAGCTAGTGCTTTTTCTAGATTCCAAATACTAAACCAGAATGAAATAGTCAGTAGAATAAGGAAAATAAAAAAGAGATTATCAGTAACGAAACTTCTGTTCATTCTACATAACTGAAGAGCTATATAAGGAGCTATGAGATACAAAATACATTGTATAATTGCTATTGTTTTCTTTTTCATGATTTTAATCTTACTGTACAGATTTGATACAGTAAACTCCTTTCTAGCTTTATGCTTTATCATTTCTAACTTGATTATAGTCTTATTTTTACCAAAGTTCAATTATTTATATGTGAAATAGCTTATCTGCAAAAATAACCGATCTCATTGCTGACAATCGGTTTTCTAATATATTTAATTAAGAAGTTTTCACATAACATAAATTATGTAAAAACTTCTACAACAACAAATCTTTGACTTTCCCAATTTCACTTTTTGGAATAACTAGGTGAATCATATCACCGAGATACATTCTGGTTGAACCGTTAACGGTTTGGCTCTTGCCATTATGGACTTGGGTTGTGATGAGGATATTATGTGGTAAATTGAGTTCATGAACTTGCTTTCCTGCTATTTTATCTGAAACAGGGATTTCAATGAGAGTGACTTCTCCTTCATCTGTCGCTTCTTCTGGCAGCATTTTTTCCAACATAGCCTCATATACTGGTGCACCCTTTAGTAGATCCATGATGATGTAGGCGACCAAGGTTACTAATCCAAGTGGCATGAGGTTGCGAATATCTCCTACCATCTCAGTTACGAGTATCATAGCAGTTAAGGGAGCTTTGGATATTGCACCAAAATAGCCACTCATTCCTAGAATGACAAATATAGGGAATTGCTCTTGACTGACAAGCCCAAGATTTACACAAATAACACCAACTAGAGCACCAAGTAAGGAGCCAAGCGCCAAAATAGGTAGGAAAATTCCACCCGGAAGGCCACTTCCATAACTAATCATGCTCCAAACAAAGCGAATCAAAAAGTAAACTAATAGAACTTGGAAACTAAAATCTTGCTCAGTTAAGGAAAGAACCAGCTGATTCCCACCACCAAGGATTTGTGGTAAGAAAATCCCCACTGGTATGATGAGAATGAAGGCCAGAATTGGGTAATAAGCTCTATCCAAATGGATTTTTTGACCAAGCCAATCATAAACTCGACCAACATTGAGCACAGCTTTCTCATAGAGAAAACCAGATAGCCCAAGAAAAACTCCCATAAGGAGGTAAATCCAATACTGGTCTAGGGTCATGAGTGGGATGTTGTCTGGCATATCCAGTACGGGTGTTAGGCCAAATATGAGCAGAGAAACAAAGTTTGCTACGAGACTGGCTGCTAGAGTTGAGACCCAGAAAAAGCGTGAAAAATGGTGATAAACTTCTTCTACCACAAAGAGAAGTCCTGCAATCGGTGCATTAAAGGCTGCAGCTAAACCTGCTGCAGCTCCACTAGCAATCAAGGAGCGTTCCTCTACAGGACTGGATTTGAGCCATTTGGCAATTCCTTTACCACCGACCGCTCCAAGTTGGATACTAGGCCCTTCACGCCCCAGCATAAGTCCACTTGCAATAGCAAGAATTCCTAGAATATATTTTTTCCAAAGAACTCCCCACCAGTTGAGAGTCATCAATCCCTTTAATTCGGCTTCGACTTGAGGAATTCCTGAGCCTTTGATATCTTTTTCTGATCGAGTTAATTTCGCACTGAGCCAACAAACTATTAAATAAAATAGACCAATGATAAAAAGATTGCGCACTAGGTGCGCTTGATCTTGATAAAGTCCTTGTATCAGGTGGAATCCTTTTTCAATTAAGAAACGAAAGGATCCAACGATAATTCCAACAATGAGACCAACAATGATTCCTCGTCCAACTTGGGATAATATAGTACTTGAGGCAAAGGCAAATTCTTTCTTGGAACTGAGTGTTTCTGACTGTTCCTCCATAATCATTCCTTCTAACTTAACTTTCTTTTTCTCCTGAAACCAGTGATTTAACGGGTTCAAAGCTGGTTCGGTGAATTGGGGTAACTCCTAGTTTTGTGAGGCCTTCCAGGTGTTTAGCTGTTCCATATCCTGCATTAGCAGTAAAATCATAGCCAGGGAACTGCTGATCGTATTCCCTCATCAATTCATCACGTGTCACCTTGGCTACTATTGAAGCCGCGGCGATAGAGAGAGAGTTTGCATCTCCTTTGATGATAGATGTTTGTGAAATTGGTAAATCCAGTTTCATGGCATCTATCAAAAGGTGTTCAGGTTGAGGACTGAGCTGGGAGATAGCTTCCTTCATAGCCAGTTTGGTTGCTTCATAGATATTGACTTGGTCGATGATATGATTATCCATGATACCAATCTCGATTGACAAAGCTTGGTCCTGAACGGCTTGGAAAATCTCCAGATGTTTCTTTTTAGGAATTTTCTTGCTGTCGTTGAGGCCTCTAATCTTACAATTTTGAGGTAAAATAACAGCTGCAGCGACTACAGGTCCAGCCAGAGGACCACGACCAACCTCATCAACACCTGCAATTAAGGTCAATCCTTGCTTGTAAAGTTCTTTTTCATAGGACAGCATGGATTCCAAACGAAGATCCTCATCCAATTCTTCCTGAAGGGCTTTTTTACGCTTGCTGATTTCCTTTTGAACTCCAGAGCGATTATCCTTTTCAAAATCTAAAAAAATAGGACTTTCTAACTCCTTGACTGTAGCAAGGAGTTCTTTGATTTCTTTAATCGTCGCCATTGAGGTCTTCCAATGTATCTAAGGTATAGTTACCAAGTTTGCCATCACGGACTTCTTTCACGAAGAGACTGTAAAAGCGGTCGTAGTCGTCTCGGAAACCGAGGGCGCGGGTCATATCCATAATAATAACAGGCGCTTCTTCTTCAATTTTCATTTGTTTGAAGCGTTCGGCCAACTTTTCTGGATAATGTTCTTTGAAATAATTGAGGCCAAAAATAGTTACCTCATCCATAGGAAGCAGCTGGTCTTTGATAGCTCCAGTTAGGGCCAATTTAAGCGCAACAGTTTCATCCTCAAACTTAGGCCAGAGAATCCCCGGTGTATCCAAAATTTCCAGGTCTTTATTGGTTTTGAGCCATTGTTGTCCCTTGGTAACACCTGGTTTATTGCCGACAACGGCAATTTTCTTACCAGCCAAACGGTTCATGAGAGTTGATTTACCAGCGTTTGGAATCCCGATAATCATGGTACGCAAGGTTTCAATCTTGATACCACGTTCTTTCTGACGAGCAATCTTATCCGCCATGAGCTTTTTGGCCGCATCTGTTACAACTTTTACAGTCACTTGCTCTTTGGAGTTGATAGCTAGCGTCTGAATTCCTTGTGATTCAAAATACTGGCGCCATTCCTTGGTCATTGCTGGATCAGCCAAATCCGCCTTATTTAAAATCAAGAGTTTTGGTTTGTCACCAACAATTTTGGTCAACATAGGATTTTGACTAGATAGAGGTAAGCGTGCATCCACCAAAATCGTCACAAAATCAACAAATTTTAAATTTTCCTGAACCTGTCGACGAGCTTTAGACATGTGACCAGGAAACCATTGAATAGTAGCCATAATATATCTCCTTCGGATTGAAAAAATTGTAAAAACGTTTTCTTTCTTATCCTCTATTCTATCATAAATTATTCTTTTTTGCACAAGCTTTTATTTGTAATAGCTACTTTATAAAGGAAGGCTGATTTCAAATTTACTTAATTTATATATTAACTTTATATAAAATTCTAAGACTTATATATTTAGTTTTAGATGAGTATTCGAGATAAAAATGGGACTATACAATTTGTCAAAATTCCTTCTATCCAGCTTTCTTGTGCTGAGGATAGATGATCTGACTTGAGGCTTTCTTTTAGAAAATCTCGAACTTGTTCTGGTGCGATTTCAAACTCAAAGGCTTTCATTTTATAGAAAAAGTCGATGAGATGATCTGATAGATATTGGGTTGAAAATGGCACTTCTCCACTTTTTCGATATTCTAATAAGAGCCGAGCAAATCTAGATTTTTCTTCAGGAAGCTCACGGAAATAGGAATTGAGGAGCCAGGTCTGCTTCTGCTTTCTTTTAATTGGATCCTGACTAGCAATTCGTTGGTCTTTTTCCAGCTCTTTTTGGTATTGTTTGGCCTTGACAGCCCGTTCTGTCCTATTTTTACCAAAAAGAATTTTTTCCCACTTGCGTTCTTCTTGAGTCAGTGTCTCCGTAAAGCCAAAGTAATCTTGATAGGCACGCTCTGCTGGGCCCATGGCTAGGACTAGATTGTCTGCATACTGCTTGGCGATTTTATCTCTCTTCTTACGCTCTTTCTCTGCCTGGATACGGAGTTCCTGTTCGTAGTCAATTTTCTCCTTGCCTAGCTTGACAAGGTAGAGTTGGTCATCTGGTTTGCCAAGTAAAAAGGGTTTGATACACTTTTCAAGGACTTCTTCCATCCGAGCCTTCTTCTTAGGCTCTGCCTTGGTCCAACTTCCTCCCTGAAAGACTTCTAGGAAAAGCTGGTAGTCTCTCTTAGGCGCAAATTGATTGCCACGATTGGGTTTGAAAACACCTTTTTCCCAGAGCCATTTTAGAAGTCGCTCGTCAAAGTCACTTTTATTGACCTTGATTTTTTCCTTTTTCTGAGCTTTTCTGGTTAGATTTTCAACCTTTCTTAGCAGTTTTTCTTCCTCTTCCAATTGCTGGTCAAGGGGCAATCGATGAAAATGACGAACACAATCGCTACCAATCGGAAAGAGGCGTTGACCTGTGACGCCGTTAAAGAGTTCGTAAGCGTATTTGATAGCATTTCCACAGACACAATTGCTACGGCCGATACCGTTAAAAATCAAGGAAACTTCATTCCATTCCTTGGTAGCTTGTTCCCAAGTATCAGATTTTGAAGCCTGTAAAACCGCATCATGCAGGGATTTTCTAACTGGAAGTGTCATGAGGTCTCCTTTCTAGATTATACTTTTACAACCTGAACCTCGTCTTTACCGAGTAAAATCAAGTATTTCTCAATATTTTCAATCGAATAGGCTCGAGATAAAGCCTCTCCGTATAGGGCTAACTGACCACGATAGCGGTCTATGAGTTGACTTGGTTCATCATAGCGGTCTGTCTTATAGTCGAACAGAACAATTTTATCTTCGTAAAGTAGATAGCCATCAAGGATACCACGGACAACAAAGTCTTCCTGACTCTTTTGATCTCGTTTGAGCATGGAGAAAGGTTGCTCGCGATAAAGATGGTTGGTATTAGCAAGAATTTCCTGACCGAGTTCTGTATCAAAGAATGCAAGAATTTTCGAAAGATTAATCTTGTCTCTGACAGCTGGGCTGGTTTGAACTTGTTTGAGAGTTTCTGTCAGGCTAGCAAGCGTTGGTCTCTGACTGAGGTCAATTCTCTGCATCAGTTCGTGGGTAGCACTCCCAATCTCAGCTCCTGTTACTTTTTCTTTGGTTGAAAAATCTGGCAAATCAAAGTTGATTTTCTTGTCTACTGACTTGCCTTGACCTGCAATCTCGACACCATCCATATCCATAACTGGTTCGTAGAATTTCTTGATTTGACTTGGGGTTTGAACACTAGGAAGTTCAATGGCTGCGCGGTGAAGAGTATTATAGACTTCAACCTCTTTCAGCATTTCAAGGGCTTCTTTGATGGTTTCTGACTGACGATTGTCTACTTGGGAGCTATCTTGGAGAGGACTTTTGTTTTCCAACTGACCGATAGCTTCTGTAGTCAGCTGATCTTCACCAACAAAACGATAGCTAAAGTTGAGATGATCCTTGGCAAATACTTTACTGATAGCCCAAATCCAATCTTGGAAATTCTTGGCTTGAAGTCTAGTGTTGCTGTTTAGTTTTCCATTTTTAGCTGCTGGGTATTCCTTGGCTTCCAGCTTTTCACGAGAACCCTTACCGATAAGATAAAGCTTTTTCTCAGCCCGTGTCATAGCAACATACAGTAGACGCATTTGCTCTGAATAGCTTGCCAGTTGTAATTCTTCTTCGTTCTGTCTATAGGTCAGACTAGGAATGGAGAGTTTGATGGTTTTAGGATAGTAGTCTTCCACTGCTCCTGTATCCATCTTGGCAATATACTTGACACCAAGACCATTCTGACGGCTGAGAATGACTTCTGACATAGAGTCTTGCTTGTTAAAGTCTTGATCCATATTGAGAATAAAGACGTAAGGAAACTCCAGCCCTTTACTCTTGTGAATGGTCATGAGCTCTACTGCATCTTTTGGCAGTGCGATGACCACGCTTGCAAGATCGTGCTGGGCTTCTAAAACTTGGTCAATCATACGGATAAAACGAGACAAGCCCTTGAAATTGCTCTTTTCAAATTGATCAGCACGTAGTCCTAGGGCATAGAGATTGGCCTGTCTAGCAGGACCATTTGGCAAAGCTCCAACATAATCATAATAAAAACGGTCGTTATAAATCCTCCAAATCAAGTCATAGAGAGAGTGGGTTTTGGCATACAAGCGCCAAGAAGCCAAGATATCCATGAATTGCTTTAGTTTCTCAGCTAGAGCTGTGTGAATCAAGCCTTTTTGACTACTTGCCAGTTTTTGAGCATTGACCAGTTTTTCATAGAGATTTTCTTGGATTTTATCCTCTGCTTTCTGAAGGGACAAACGTACTAACTCATCCTCATCAAAACCAAACATTGGAGACTTCATAAGGGCAACCAAGGCGTAGTCTTGCAGGGGATTGTGAATGACACGAAGGGTATCTAGCATGACTTGTACTTCTAGGGATTGGAGATAATTGTTTTGTTCACCGTCGGTTTTAACAGGAATCCCGTACTCAGACAAGGCGAGGAGAATCTGGTCATTACGACTGCGACTGGAAGTCAGAAGGGCAATTTCTTTAAAGGCAACACCTTGTTCCTTATGAAGTTTAAGGATTTCCTTGATAACTAAGCGCATTTCCCCTGTTAGTTTCGTTTCTGTTCGACTCTCTTCTTCCTCACCTATATCGTCCTTGTCGTAGAGGAGAAATTCTGCCTTATTGTCTGTATTAGGAGTCAGTTTGGTATTGGCAAAAACAAGCTGGTGCATGTTATCATAGTTGATTTCGCCGACCTCTTGGTCCATGAGACGTTCAAAGACATCATTGGTTGCTGACAGCACTTCTGAACTACTACGGAAATTTTCTTTAAGCAAAACCAGTTTGCCTTCGTGTGGATTTTGCGCATAGCGTTGAAATTTTTCATTGAAAATCTGCGGGTCTGCCTGACGAAAACGATAGATAGACTGCTTGATATCTCCCACCATAAAGCGATTGTGACCATTAGACAGCAATTCCAACATCCGTTCTTGAATATGGTTGGTATCCTGATATTCATCGACCATGACTTCATGGAAGCGCTCCTGATAAGCCTCACGGACTTGCTGGAAATTCTCTAAAATCTCAATGGTGTAATGGCTAATATCAGCGAATTCAAAGGTATTTTCCTGGCGCTTACGTTCACGGTACGCCTCCACAAAGTCACTCACAAAAGATTGGAAGGTCTTAGCTAGCTCCCATGTATCTTGATGATAACGTTCTTGATAGTCAAGAATCGTTATCTGGTTTGACAGTTGTCCTAGTTTAGCAAACTGGGTCTTTCTCTCTTCGTTGTAGGCATCAGCCAGGGGCTTCAAATCAGCCTTGCGACTGGCATTAGTCAGAGCGCGACCGTTTTTCTCTTTAGAGATGACGACAACACGCGCAAGCACTGCTTGATAAGCCTGACTATTGGACTCCTGATTTAAGGAGCCAATTTCATCTAAAATCAACTGAACATTTTCTAAATAGGGAGCCTTTGGAAACTCCTTGGCATCATTATCCAGATGGTAACGGAAAAAGCTTTCCAAATCCCAAAGGGCTTGTTGGATTTTCTCAGTCAGTTTTTCTTTTTCACTGGTAAAATCAGCTTTTTCAAAGCCTTTTAGGAAAGACTCGCTCAGCCATTTCTGAGGATTGCTGGTGGATTGGAGAAAGTCATAGATTTTGTAGACCTGCTGGCGCAGACCACGTTCATCCTTGCCACGCCCTGCAAAATTTTTCAGCAAATGACTAAACTTTTCTTTCTGTTTACCTTGGTAATGCGCTTCAAAAACTTCATGGAAGACTTCATTTTTTAGAAGGAGTTGCTCGCTTTGATTTTGTAAAATACGGAAATTAGGCGCAATGTCAATCAGATAGCCATGTTTTCCAAGAAATTTTTGTGTAAAAGAGTCCATGGTTCCAATAGCAGCGTTGGGTAGGTCTGCCAACTGGCGACCCAAGTGTTGTTTGAGGTCAACATCGCTACTTTCTTGGATTTGTTGGCTGATTTTCTTTTCCAAACGTTCTTTGAGTTCGGTAGCTGCCTTGACCGTAAAGGTTGAGATAAAGAGTTGAGAAATTTCCACACCACGCGCTAGCTGGTCCAGAATACGTTCTGCCATGACAAAGGTCTTCCCAGAACCAGCTGACGCTGAAACCAGAATATTCTGGCCAGAAGTGTAAATGGCTTCGATTTGCTCGGCGGTTTTCTTCTGTTCCTTGCTCGAATTTGCTTCAGCTTCTTGCAATTTTTGAATTTCCTCCTCAGTCAAAAA
Source organism: Streptococcus mitis (assembly GCA_965245755.1). Classification (GTDB taxonomy): domain Bacteria; phylum Bacillota; class Bacilli; order Lactobacillales; family Streptococcaceae; genus Streptococcus; species Streptococcus mitis_DY. Next base: position 26,911 of record CBDFAU010000008.1, read on the forward strand.
GGGAATGGGCTTCATCAATTCAACTCCTCTCTTATTTTTTCAAACCAAGCTTGCTTGAGTTTTTCTCCGACCAGACGCTTGCCATCAGCGATGTCTAACTTCTCTAGGAAACGGGCTTGACCCAAGTGATAATTGGCTTCAAATCCTGTGATGGCTTGATGTTGCTGGACGTATGGGGCAATGCTTCTGCCATTTTCAGTATAGGGATTGATGGCGAATTGGCCTTCTAAGATTTTCTCCGCTGCCTTCTTGTAAAGATGAGCATTGTAGTCCAGTAGGAGCTGGAATTCCTCATCTGTCAGTTGATTGGCCTTGTTTTTGTTATAAAATTCGCCCAAATGACTGCTTTCTTTTTCTAAAAAGAGGCCTTGGTATTTCATAGTCTTGCTGGCTTCTGCTACTGCTCCAGCCAGACTTTTAACGGCCATCAGAGATTGGACAGGTTCAGACATTTCCAAATACATGGCACCGAAAAAGTTCTGCTCTCCTTCTCTTTTTAGGGCAGCTAGGTAGGTTGGCAACTGAGAATTGAGTCCATTAAAGAAATGAGGAAACTGGAACTGGGTCAGACTCGACTTGTAGTCTACTACTCCTATCGCTCCATCAGCTTTCAAACGGTCAATGCGATCAACCTTGCCTCGTATATGGACGCTGCGACCATTATCCAATTGAATAAAGGCCTGCTCCTTGCCACCGAAATTCGCTTCTTCTTTGATGGTTTCAATGGCTGGATTATGGCGGAGAATGTGGCCAGTTGTCCGTGCGACATCAAGCAGAACTTCCTTGGTAAACTGGGCTTCCAAACTTTCCTGATAAATAGCCTCAAATTCCCGTTCTTGACTGGTTTCTTGGATAGCCTGTTCTAAACGTTGGTCAAAGGAGTCTTCATCAGATAACTGCAAGGCACGTTCAAAGATACGGTGCAGGAAATTTCCGTGACTACGAGCATCAGGACGCAAACGTAATTCCTCCTGTAAGCCTAGAACATAACGGAGGAAATAACTGTATTCATTGCGGTAAAACTCTGTCAAACCAGAGGTAGACATGTAAAACTCCTGATCAGTAGGATAGAGAGCCTGTAAGGTATCCTTGGTCAACTGCTTACTGCTTGGACTGGTTGGGAGGGCTGGATTTTCCAGACCTTGCTGTTCTAGTTTTTTACCCATCACACGAGCCAGAACCTTGACAAAGGTCAAATCTTGCTCAGTATCACTCGTCTTGCCCTGCTGGTGATAGGCGACCAGACTAGACAAAAGACTGTGATATGACCCCATATCTTCCTTAGACAGCCCTTTGTGATTCATCCTCTTCTCTTTCCGACTAAATCCAAAATGGACCAGCTCTTGAAGATAGGCAGATTCCTTACTTTCACTTTCGTTAAACAGACTTGGAGCCGACAAGACCAACTGCTTACGAGCAGAATTGACCAAGGAAAGCATAGTATAGCGATTTTTTTTGAGATTTTCACTGCTGGCAATCAGTAATTGCGCTCCCTCTTCAGTCGCTTGGTTTAAGTTTTGTCTCTCTTCATCTGTCAATAGACTGGTGTTTTGCGCAATTTTTGGCAAATGATCCTGAGTCAGCCCAATGGCATAGACAAAGTCAGCTGTCAGAGGAGCAATCAAATCGTAACTCTGCACCAGAACGGTGTTCACTGTAGCTGGAATGGTACGGTATTGAGATAGGCTCATTCCAGAATGAAGCAAGGCTAGGAAGTCCTCTAGATTAACTTGCGAACCAGCAAAAACAGTCGCAAATTGTTCTAAAACATGACAGAATGCCTTCCAAACTTCAGCCTGTCTTTCCTGCTCTACTGCTTCCATAGTGGCTGTCAAATCTTGTAACTGCTTGGGAACCGCTCCTTCTTTTAGAAAGACCTTCCACTTTTGCAAGAGATTTTCTGCCTTCTGTTTTCGACTGGCAAATAGGGTTTCAAGAGGGGCTAAAATATGCAAACGAAGAGCATTTAAACGCCCTAAATCAAATTTTCCATGGTGGGATTTGGTGAAGGTTTGCTGAAAGGCTGGCAAGCCATTGATACCAAGATAGCGGAGATATTGCTCAAAAGTATCAATATCGGCCTGACTAAGGTCGGTATACAAACCAGTTCTGAGGAGGTTAATCAAATCCTCCTGACGGAAACGATAGCGTTTCAAAGCTAAAATAGACTCGACAAACTGTGTCAAAGGGTGGTGCGCCATGGATTCGCTTTTGCCTAGATAGAAAGGAATCTGATACTGGTCAAAAATCGTTTTTAGAGATAATTGATAAGATGCTACATCCCCCAAGAGAATACGAAAATTCTTGTAACTCAGCTCTGAATTATCATGTAATTTCTGACGAATGCTACGAGCTACTAGCTCCAACTCCTCCTTTTGCGTCAAGCAAGACCAGATTTGTAAGTTTTCACGGTCCTTCTCATCGACATCCAAGGTGAATTCTGAAAAGTCATAAGAAGACTCCAGCAAACGAGAGGCCTTATCAAAACTATCCATCTTCTCATGAGTTTGAGAATAATCCTGAGCAGGTGTTTGATATTTAGAGGCTAGATGATGGAGAAAGTCCACACTGGCTTGGTAGAGATTGCCTTCAGCGAATGGGCTGGTATAGGCTTTCTTACTAGCATAGGCTCCAATGACAACCTCAACACCCTTGCCGTGAAGTAGGTCCACAATCCGCTCTTCCTCAGCAGAAAAACGAGTAAATCCATCAATAACCAAGGCGATTTGAGTGAAATCACTACTTACTTTGTTATTCTTAATAGCTTCAATCAAATGAGACAACTGACTTCCCTGAGCCAACTGACCTTGATTAAGATAGGCTGTTACTTTTTCAAAAATCAAGAGCAAGTCTGCTCGCTTGTCCTCATCTGCCAAACTCTCCAAGTCTAAAAAGCTCATCTGAGCAGTCGTCATCTCGTGATACAGTTCAATCAACTGCTGGATAAACTGAGAATCCTGCTTAATAGCACCATAAACACGTAAATCCTTGGGATCAAGTTCAGCAAGGCATTTGTAAAAGGCCATCCCTAGACCGATGTCGTCTAGACTGGTCTTAGCAGGCAAGTCATTCAAAACCAAATAACGAGCCATTTGAGCAAAGCGCGTAACGGTAATCGCAAAAGAAGCCTGCTGGGACAAGCATTCCAGCACGGCGCGTTCTTTTTCAAAAGAAAGAGAGTTGGGGGCGATGTAGAAGACCCGCTTGCCCGCAGCAACAAGCTCCTCCGCCTTTCTGGTTAGAATTTCTGTCAAAGAAGTCCGAATATCAGTATAAAGTAATTTCATCTCTGCCTCGTTGGAATTTTTCATTACCTTTTATTATACCATGATTAGCCCGAAGATTCCTCCTTCTTTCCTCCAAAATATGCTATAATAATACCAAAAGATAAAGAAGGAAGACCTATGATTAAACTACTTGCCTTGGATATGGACGGAACCCTCCTCAATGAAGCCAAGGAAATCCCACAAGCTCACATTACTGCTATTCACCAAGCCATTGAAAAAGGTGTCAAACTGGTTCTCTGTACAGGTCGCCCGCTTTTTGGTGTCCTCCCCTACTATCAAAAATTGGGACTTGACCTCCAGAATGAGTATGTCATTGTTAACAACGGTTGTTCAACTCACCAGACTAGTGACTGGGGGCTAGTTGACTGGCAAGAACTCAGTCCTGCTGACATTGAATACCTCTATGACCTAGCTGAAAAGAGTGATGTTCAGTTGACTCTTTTTGATGAGGAGCACTATTTTGTCCTCGGTGGCAAGCCTAATCAAGTCATTCAAAATGATGCCGAGCTAGTCTTTTCAGACCTGACTGAAATTTCTCTTGAGGAAGCTACCAGTGGCAAGTACCGGATGTTCCAAGGTATGTTTTTAGGAACAGAGAGCCAAACAGACGATTTTGAGCAGCGTTTTGCTGAGGAGCTTTGCCAACGATTTAGCGGAGTTCGTTCGCAGCCTGTTATTTATGAAGCCATGCCACTTGGAACGACAAAGGCTACTGCTCTTTCTCGACTAGCTGATATTTTGAAGATTGAGCCTTCAGAAATTATGGCCATGGGCGATGCCAATAACGATATCGAAATGCTCCAGTTTGCAGGACTGGGCATTGCTATGGGAAATGCCAGCGATTATGTCAAATCCCTAGCTGATGACATTACAGCCAGCAACGAAGAAGATGGCGTCGCGCGTGCTATTGAGAAGTATATTTTATAATTAAGAAGCCCAGTTCATATCAACTGGGTTTTGATATTTAAGAATTCTAAAAACTTTAGAAACTCTTTAGAAATGCTTGAGCTTTCTTTGATTTCTATGCTTTATACTAAAGTTATCAAAATAAATCAAAAGGAGAGAATCATGAAAACAGTACTTGACATTCATGGATTGTCCAAAAACTTTGCCAAACAAGCTATTCTTCAGGATCTTCATCTAACGATAAGAGAGGGAGATATTTATGGACTTATAGGAAAGAACGGAGCTGGGAAGACCACCTTAATAAAAATTATTACACAACTACTCTTTGCGGATAAGGGAACTGTTTCCCTCTTCTCTAGCAAAACGGAAAATGAGTGGACCAAGGCTCTAACTCGAATAGGTTCTGTTATCGAATCACCCGTAGCTCATAATCACTTAACAGCCTATCAAAATCTGAAATATTACTGTATGATTCGTCATATTCCAAATGCTGATCAAGTCATTCGAGAAACACTGGACTATGTAGGATTGTCAGATACAGGTAAAAAAGTATTTCGAGATTTCTCTCTTGGAATGAAGCAAAGACTTGGCATCGCTATTGCCCTTCTCTCCAAACCAGACTTCCTAATCTTAGATGAACCTATCAATGGGCTTGACCCAATTGGTATCAAAGAATTTCGTCTGATGATTCAACGGCTCAATCAAGAAAAAGGAATCACCATTCTCATCTCAAGCCATATCTTGTCAGAACTCTACCTCGTAGCTAATCGCTTTGGTATTTTAGATCAAGGCAAGATTATCCGTGAAATCAGCAAAGCTGAATTTGAAACACTAAGTGAGGATTATATTGTGCTTAAAACAGCTGACAAAGAGAAAGCTTGCCAAGTATTGAAAGAACAAATCCAGCTCCAGTTCAAGGTTGTTAATCCTGAAAACGAAATCCACATCTTTGGTCAGGAACAAGATGTCAAACAGATTCTCAAGGAATTAACCTTGGCAGATGTCGCTATTGACGAGATTTACTACGCCCGTCAAAACCTAGAAGAATACTTCACACAATTGGTCGAATAGGAGAAAAATCATGATACATACCATTCAAGCAGACTTTTACCGTCTTTTCCGTTCCAAAGGATTCTGGATTACAGAGTTCATTCTCTTTGTACTCATGTTAATGGGGGCTGTTTTTGGAGCTACTGGCCATCTGATGGCAATCCAGACAGAAGAACCAGAAATTCCAACCCATGGTTGGGACGGTGTACAAGCTCTGATTAACGCATCTAGTCAAGGTTCAAACCTCGTTTTTCTCTGTATTGTTCTAACTTGTCTCGTTCTCGGTGTTGATTTAATCGGAAAGCTCTATAAAAATAGTTTGACAGTAGGGGGTTCTCGTACAGAGTTTTTCCTTGCCAAAGCCTTTGTAGTGGCTTGTATTGCACTTTTGCAACTTATCATCAGCCTTGTGATTGCCTTTATTCCAGCAACTATCTTAAATGGATTTGGAACTATGCCTGATGGCTTTATTGGCAATCTACTGATAACCATTTTCCTTCAATTCCTTTGCCTCCTTGCTTGGCTTTCCATTGTTTCCTTTATTCTCTATGTTAGTCATTCTTATCTTGCAGTATTTATTGGCTATTTGGTCAGCTCTATCTTACTTTCTATGCCAATGCTCATCTTCCCAAGTATCAAAATTTTGCCTTATTTATCATTGCAGTTTTTCTATGCTATGACTGCTAATAGTGAATCCATTTTCTATACACTTATAGTTACCTTAGCTGTTATTGTAATCTTTAATATAAGTGGACTGACAGTTTTCAAAAAGAAAAGTCTATAAAAAATGACCTCCTCTAGCCTACAGAGGAGGTTTATTTCGTTAAAAGTAAATGAAAACCGACAACCATTGCCCATCTGTGCTTAGTTTCATCTCTGCACCGAGAAGATGGCATAATTCCTTAGTGATATAAAGGCCTAAACCAGAGGATTCTTCCGTGTCTGATAGATTTTCAGAATAAAAACGGTTGCTGAGATTTTCTATTTTTTTGATGGGCTGTTTAACAAGGTTTGCAATCTCTAAGACAAGCTGTTCCTGTTCCTTTCTCAAAGATAGCCGCGCTTCTTCCTTGCCATGTTTGAGGACATTCCCAAGCAGATTTTGTAAAATTCGATCCAGCAAGTCTTCATCAGTCCTCATTTTCAGACCAGCTTCAACCTTAAAATCAAGCATAATATTTGCCGCCTGAAAAACATCATAATAAGCCAGAGTCTTTTTGGTAATAAAAGCGGAAAGATCCACTTCTTCCAATTTCGGTTTGACAGCTCCTTCCATCAAACGACGGTATTCTAGGAGAGCCTCCAAACGTTTGGAAACTAAATCAAGATGATTGGCAATTTTTTGTAGGGTTTCTGCTTTGTTTTCAGGAGTTTTTATCAATTGTTGAGTGTAGCCTGAAGCGATAGTCAGAGGTGTCCGAATATCATGGGCGATATTGCTGATGGCCATATCCAGAGTCTGTTTTTCCCTTTTCATAACCAACCGAGATTGCTCTACTTCCTGAAATAGATTCTCAATCTGCTGGTAGAGATGTAAAAAATCTTTGGAAAAAATGCTGACTCCGACTCTTTTCATACTACCCGTAAGAATCTTGTCTTCAATCTGTTGACTCAAGCTCTTAAGTGCTAGATGGTAGCGAATCAATGCAATCGATAAAATAATTAGGAGGACTAGTAGGATAAAGATTATCATGTAGGTCATTTCTTGTCTCCTTTTAATCTTACCCCAACTCCCCAGATGGTTTCAATATATTCTTGATTTGGGTCAAGATGGCTTAATTTTTTACGAAGATTACTCAAATGCGTATTGAGAGTATTATCTCCAGGTAGGTAGCTATCCTCCCAGACCAATTCATAAAGTTCTTCCTTGGTGAAGATTTTCTTTGGATGTTTAAGGAGAGTTTGGAGAATCAAGCATTCTTTCTTGGCAAGACGAATCGTTTCCTGACTATTTTTGATTTCAAAACTTTCTGCATCAAACTGGATATTTTTCAAGTTTTGTGGCAGATTTTCAGTTTTTTCTATTTCCATAGGCTGTTTTTCTGCACTTTGGCGTAATTGAACAGTAACTCTAGCAAAGACTTCGTCCAAATCAAAAGGTTTGACTATGTAATCATTGGCACCGTCTAAGAGGTATTGACTGATTAACTTCTTATCGCTCAAAGCTGTTAGCATAATGACTGGAATTTGACTTTCTTCCCTGATGGCTTTTAAAACTTGATCCCCATTTTTCCCAGGAAGCATGATATCTAGCAAAACGAGGTCAATCCCACCTTGGTCAAAACGCATGATTCCTTCTGTACCAGAAAAGGCTTGAATCACCTCATGCTCCTCAGTAAGAAGTGTTCGTAAAATCTCTTGAATGTCACTATTGTCTTCAATAACCAATATCCTAGCCATAAATACCAACCTTTCTGCAACTATTATAGCATGTTTTATTGATAAATCTTAAACAGAAAAGCTCCTCGCATAAAAGCGCGAGAAAGCCTTAGAGAGTTAAAATATAAAATCCACTTACTAGACAACATAGTATCCCTATAGTTGCAAATAAGAAGTTAATCTAGCAGAATGAATCTCTCATTTTTTCCCTACTAGTCCGTAATGCGTTGATACATTTCGGGTCTTCTGTCTCGAAACAAGCCCCAGTTTAGGCGTTCGCTTGCTCCCTTGTCTAGGTCATAAGTTGCTAACAGAACAGCTTCTTCTTGTCTTTCAGCTCGTTCTAGAATAGCTCCTGTTTCATCCGTCATAAAGGAGGAACCGTAGAAGTCAAGACTGGAACTCTGTCCACCATTTTCCTCACTAGGAGTGACTTCCTCCAAACCATAACGATTGGCTGCAATAACTGGGACAATATTTGCTGCTGCGTGTCCTTGCATGGTACGTTGCCAGTGACCACAGCTATCTGTATCTAAAATCGGCTCTAAACCGATGGCTGTAGGATAAAAGAGCAATTCAGCACCATTTAACGCAAGACAGCGCGCTGTTTCAGGGAACCATTGATCCCAACAGATACCGATCCCAATCTTGGCATAGCGAGTATCCCAGACCTTGAAGCCTGTGTTGCCAGGTGTGAAATAGAATTTCTCTTGATAGTAATGGTCATCTGGTATGTGGGTCTTTCGGTAAACGCCCAGCACTTCCCCATCTGCATCAATAACGGCAATAGAGTTATACAAGACATTGCCATCTTTTTCATAGAAACTGATTGGTAAGACGACCTTTAGCTCCTTGGCAATGGTTTTAAAATGCTGAATAGCTGTATTGTCTGTCACCGACTGGGCATACTGGTAGTAGTCATACTGACGTTCCTGACAGAAATAGGGACGTTCAAACAACTCGGGCAAGAGAATAATTTGTGCGCCTTGTTCTGCAGCCTGACGTACTAAACGCTCCGCTGTTTGAATATTTGTTGCCACATCCTTAGCGCATTGCATTTGAATCGCTGCAACTCTTACATTTCTCATCTTTTTCTCCTATTCTGGGATTTGTTGGGTGATACAGTGGATATTACCACCACCTAAAAGAATATCTCTGGCTGGAATTCCGACAACTTTACGGTCTGGGAAACACTTACTGAGGATATCTAAGGCCACTTGGTCATTGACATCTTGAAACTGGGGAACAAGGACAGCCTTGTTGGCGATATAAAAGTTTACGTAGGAAGCTGCTAGTCGTTCACCTGCGTATCGCTCTTCTTCTCCTTCTTCATAGATGTAGCCTGGCAAATCTTCTTCTGTCACAACTTGTCGAACTGCAGGGATAGGCAATTTATGAATGATAAACTTCCGTCCTTTTGCATCTGTTTCCTGTTCTAAGAGCTCTAAATCAGCTACTGACATTGCATATTGAGGATCAGTTTCGTCGTCCGTCCAAGCCAAAACAAGCTCAGCAGGACCAACAAAGGCAGCAACATTATCAACGTGTTCATTGGTTTCGTCCTGATAAATACCATAAGGAAGCCAAATGACTTTTTCAGCTCCAAGGCACTCTAATAAGGTATTTTCGATTTCATCCTTACTAAGATGAGGATTGCGACCAGAACTAAGCAAGCAACTTTCAGTCACGAGAATGGTTCCTTGACCATCGCTATGGATTGCTCCGCCTTCTAGTACAAAGGGTTTGGCATCAAAGACAGGTATTTCCAAAACCTCAGCAAAACGACAGGCTACTTGGTCATCGGCTTCGTAGTCTTGGTAGAGACCATCAACAGCACCACCCCAAGCATTGAAAGACCAATCCACGGCTAATTTCTGGCTTTCATCATTGATAAGAATGGTCGGACCCGTATCACGCGCCCAGGCATCATTGGTGGGAATGTCTAAATAAACAACGCTATCTCCAAGGTAGTCTTGGGCTTCAGCTAAGTAGTCTTGCTCTACCAAAAGATAAACTCTTTCCCCTTCTGCAATGGTTTTTATAATCTGACTAAATGCTGCTTTAGCAGCTTTTCCTTGAAAAGGCCATGAACCTGGTCGAGTCGGCCACATCATGAGGGTACCATGATGGGGTTCGTACTCTGCTGGCATACGATAGCCTAATTTTTTTGGACTGTTCATCATGATAGTCTCCCTTTAAAGTCTTGATATCCGAAAGCTTTGACTAAGCTGCAGTCTCCCCGTTCGTCCATAAGATAGAGACTTGGCAATCCAATACCATTAAAAGTATTATTTTTGACAAAAGAATAAATGGCCATGTCTTCGAAATAAAGTCTGTCTCCGATTTGGACTGGATTTTCAAAGCTATAATCACCAATCACATCTCCTGTCAGACAAGTATTGGAAGAAAGTCTATATGTATGGGCCTTTTCCTGTGCCTCAAAGGCATTTCTCAAAGGTGGACGATAGGGCATCTCAAGTACGTCAGGCATATGGCAGGTCGCAGAGGCATCTAAGACCAAGATTTCCATACCGTTTTCGACAATATCCAATACTTCAGTTGCTAGATAACCTGCATTGAGTGCAATGGCTTCACCCGGCTCGATATAGATTTCAAGATTGTAAGTTTCTCGGATACGCTTGATTTCTGAAATCAGCAAATCCACATCGTAACCTTCTCTTGTGATGTGGTGTCCGCCCCCCATATTGAGCCATTTGACTTGATGTAAGTAGGGACCAAACTGCGCTTCTACAGCTTTCAAAGTTGTCTCTAAATCATCTGCTCCCTGCTCGCAAAGGGTGTGAAAATGAAGACCATCCACCAAATCTAGTAAATCACTCGGAATCTTATCTAGTGTAACGCCAAAACGAGAGCCAGGTGCACAAGGGTCGTAGAGCGCGTGGTCACCCTGTGTTGAACATTGAGGATTGAGGCGCAAACCAACACTGATACCAGCATCTCGGCAACGAGGACCGTGCTTACGCAACTGTCTTTCTGAGTTAAAGACGATATGGTCTGTTATCTCAAGTAATTCCTCCAAGTCCGCTTCCTTGAAAGCTGGTGCAAAGACATGAACTTCCCCCGGGAACTCTTCTCTAGCGAGCTTAGCTTCATAGAGACCACTGGCAGTTGTGCCAGATAGATACTGGCTAATCAAGGGATAGGTTTTGTAGAGGGAATAAGCCTTCTGGGCAAGTAGAACCTTGCAACCAGCTTCTTCTTGAACATATTGTAGGATGCGGCAGTTGCCTTCTAACTTTGCTAAGTCAACAACATAGGCTGGTGTTGGTACTTGTTCTAGCTTCATCAGTCCACCATTTGTGGATTTTCAACCACAACCCAAGGTAAACCATACTCATTCAAAGCTTCCATGAATGGATCTGGATCCAATTCTTCAAGGTTATACACTCCAGCTTGTTTCCAAGTACCGTTCATAACCAATTTTGTCCCAATCATGGCTGGAACGCCAGTCGTGTAAGAAATTGCTTGTGAACCAACTTCTGCGTAACATTCCTGATGGTCGCAAACATTGTAGATGTAGATGGTCTTTTCAACGCCATCTTTTACACCTGTAAAGATACATCCAATATTGGTTTTACCTACAGTACGTGGTCCAAGGCTGGCTGGATCTGGAAGCAAGGCTTTTAAGAATTGGATTGGAACAATTTCTTGGCCGTTAAAGTTAATGGCATCCGTACGAAGGAGACCAACGTTTTCCAAGCATTTCATATGCGTTAGATAAGATTGACCAAAGGTCATAAAGAAGCGAATGCGTTTGACACCTGGAATGTTCTTGGCCAATGATTCAATTTCTTCATGGTGAAGGAGATACATGTCTTTTTGTCCAACCTGTGGAAAATCATACTCGCGCTTGATTGACATAGCTTCCACTTCGACCCATTTTCCATCTTCCCAGTAAGAACCTGGCGCAGAAACCTCGCGGAGATTGATTTCTGGGTTAAAGTTTGTCGCAAATGGATAACCGTGGTCACCACCATTACAGTCTAAAATGTCGATATAGTGGATTTCATCAAAATAGTGTTTAAGGGCGTAAGCAGAAAAGACGCTGGTCACACCTGGGTCAAAACCAGAACCAAGCAGAGCGGTCAAGCCTGCTTCTTTGAAATTCTCTTGATAAGCCCACTGCCATGAGTAGTCAAAGTAGGCTGTAAAACCAAGTTCCTTGCAGCGTTTTTCGTAGATAGCACGCCACTCAGGATCTTCTGTATCCTCTGCTTCATAGTTGGCTGTATCGATATAGTGAACACCTGTAGCCAAGCAAGCATCCATGATGGTCAAGTCTTGATAAGGAAGGGCTACGTTTAAAACAGCTTCTGGTTTATAGCTTTCAATCAGGGCAATCACTTCTTCAACCTTGTCAGCATCAAGAGCAGCTGTCTCAATCTTAGTACTTGTTTTGCCTTCCAGTTTAGCCTTCAAGTCATCACATTTTGACTTGGTACGGCTAGCAATCATAATCTCTGTAAAGGTTTCGCTATCTTGGCAAATCTTTGAAATAGCAACTTGGGCAACGCCCCCACATCCAATAACTAGTAAACGACTCATTTTTTTCCTTCCTCTTCTTCTAAAATGTCTTCTACATACTTAGGCAACATGAAGGCCCCCACATGTAAGTTTGCAGTGTAGTATTCTGTGAAAAGCTGGCGTTTTTTCCAGCCTTCCTTGTCAAAATCTTTGACAGGGTGGTATTTTTTCGAAGCAAATCCAAACAACCAATAACCAGCAGGGCTGGTTGGGATATGGGCTTGATATACCCGACTGATTGGAAAGGCTTGATTGACCTTGCGGTGCATGCTTCGGCAAGCCGACTCATCCTCGTCAAAGAAGGGACTCCCATGCTGGTAAATCATAATGCCATCTTCTTTCAAGGCTCTGTAACTGTTACCGTAAAATTCCTTGGTAAAGAGCCCTTCCGTATGTCCAAATGGATCAGTGGCATCGTTGATGATAATATCGTAATCATTTTCACAGTTTCGCAAAAAGCGTAGCCCATTTTGGTAGTAAATGGTAACACGAGGATCATCTAGCCCTGAAGCAAAATCTGGGAAATACTCACGACAAACCTCAACTAGCATCTCATCTGGCTCCACAATATCGATTTGCTCCAGTTCAGGATAGAGTGTTAATACTTGAGCAACACCACCGTCACCACCCCCAATAACCAAAACTTTCTTGGGATTGGGATGCACAGCCATGGGAACATGAACGGTCATTTCATTGTAGACAAAATCATCAGCATCTGAGAACAAGACGTGCCCATTTAAAATCAAAATCTTTCCAAAAGCTGGCGTATCCAAGACTTCGATATCCTGCCATTCACTTTTACCAGCGTAGAGTTGTTTGGCAGTTCTCAGGGACAATTTCACATCTGGAGTATGAACTTCAGAAAACCATAAATCCATCTAGTTCTCCTTTCTCTTAATGACGTTGATGTGATTGACCTCTGGATCTTCCGTCCCTTGGAGGGAGCAACCACGTTCCTTGGCAAATTGGATATAGTCTACAATTTCTCGTGTAATGCGTTCTCCAGGAGCCAAGATAGGGATTCCTGGAGGATAGCACATGACAAATTCCCCACAGACTTGTCCAACAGATTCGTCTAAAGACAAACTTCTTCTCACCGAATAGAAGGCTTCCTGAGGAGATAACACCAATTCGGGCTGAATATATTCTCCTGCTATCAAGTCCTTCCCATCTCGTGAATAAAGTCTCTTGATATCAGCCAAAGCACCGACTAAGCGCTCGATGTCTTGGATACGATCACCAATCGAAATATAGGCCAAGATATTGCCAATATCACCAAACTCAATCTGAATGTCGTATTCGTCTCGTAGGAGGTCATAAACCTCGATACCTGTTAAGCCAATACCCTGAGTGTAAACTGACAGCTTGGTCACGTCAAAATCACAGACCGACACACCATCTATTAACTCTTTTGAGTAGGCATAGTAGCCACCTATGGCATTGATTTCACGACGAGCATACTCTGATAGCTCAATGACCTTCTCAAACGACTCTTTACCACGAAGGGCCAAGTTGCGACGTGAAATATCTAAACTAGCCATCAACAAGTAAGAGGCGGATGTTGACTGGGTAAGATTGATAATCTGACGAACGTATTCAGGATTCATCTGCTCCCCGATAAGTAAAATAGAGCTTTGGGTCAAACTCCCACCAGACTTATGCATGGAAACTGCAGCCATATCAGCACCTGCATCCATAGCAGAAATTGGAAGTTTATCAGTAAAATGTAAGTGTGCTCCGTGGGCCTCATCCACTAAAACCATCATACCAGCTTCATGAGCCATTTTTGTCAATCCCCTTAGGTCTGAACAGATTCCGTAGTAAGTAGGATTGTTAATCAAAATGGCCTTGGCATCTGGATGGTCCTTTATGGCTTTGGCTACTCGATCATTTTCAAGACCTAAAGCGATACCAATTTTAGGGTTCACACTCATCTCGATATAGATGGGAATGGCACCACATAGAACCAACGCATTAATAGCAGATTTGTGGACATTACGTGGCAGAATAATCTTATCTCCGGCCTTGCAGGTTGACAGAATCATAGTCTGCACCGATGAAGTTGTTCCCCCGATCATGAGAAAGGCATGGGCTGCTCCAAAAGCATCAGCTGCCAGCTCCTCTGCATCCCGAATGATCGAAATGGGATGCCCTAAATTATCCAAGGGTTTCATCGAATTGACATCAATGCCAACACATTTTTCTCCTAATAGTTCGACAAGTTCTGGATTCCCTCGTCCGCGTTTGTGACCTGGTACATCAAAGGGAACAATCCGTTTCTTGCGTAACTTCACCAAGGCCTCATAAATTGGGGCTTGGTTTTGATCTAACTCTTTCAAGACATACTCCTTTACTGTATTTTTAGCGCTTCAAGAAGACGAAGACGACTAAAGGTTGACTCATGAAAAAAGAGCAGGTTTTCACCTGCTCTGCAATCTTCTGACGTTTTTATGTTTGTTTCTGTTGAGTATGTCCGTTCCCGATGTTTCCTAACTCTCTAGTAGCAAATATTACGTACTTTATTGATCGTTTCACAAGATGACGTGTGCTTTCACCACACTAAAAATTTATGAATTAGGACAAGTGTCCTAACATCAACTTATAAAAGTAGGCTTTTAACCCTATCAATAATGTGGTTTTTCAACCACGCTTCGGCATTCAACCCTGCCTGTCCGTAGGCATTTTTTACTCGGGTTTATATTTGCTAGAAAACATCATCTCATTTTCTAAGCTTTAATAATATAACATACTTTCAACACTCTGTAAAGTACTTTTTTGAAAAAATATCTATTTTTGTTCGGAAAAATAATATTTTATATAGATTTTTATAAACTGTATAATGTGAAAGCGGATATAAAAAGAACTAGAATCTTCTAGTTCTCGGATTTTGTATTTAACGAATACTATGCTTATTCATCTTTTGTTCAAAGATAGTCGTGATAATCTGACGCAATTCTTCGCGTTCTTTTTCTGGAATCTCACCACTTGTTTGAGCTGCAGCGTAGAGTTCAGGGTGTTCAATTGAAATGCGTTTAATCGTACGTGTCGTAGCATGTTTTCTGACGAAAAATGGGATTCGCTTAATCAAGTCTTGTGGTACTAAAGCAAGAATCTTCTCAGCAGTTTCCTTGTCACTAATCTTAGACGTCGTAAGCCCCTTCTTAATCATTTCCTGTTCTTTTTCTGTAAAATCTTTTAATTCCATTCGATTAGTCCTCCTATTTTCTCTATGTTAGATTATATACCAATCCAGATAAAACTACAAATGGACTGTCTGAAAATATAAGCAATACTCTAAAGAGTGGCTTCTGGCTATTAATGATTAACTCATCAAAAATATAAATGTCCTAGGATTACTGTCATATCTTACCACTATTAAAGCTTAACCCACTTATCATTATCCATGATGAAAGGCTTAGCCAGTCCGTCACCTGTGTAATCCGCATACTTGGTGCCTAAATACTTGTAACAATCTTCCTTACTGGCAAATTTAATCGCTTGGTAGGGCTCTTCGAAAGTCAATTTCTCTACAAATAAGAAACCATCATCAGCAGGCACTAAGACTCCAACGTGGCCTACAAACAGGTACTCGCCATCAAGATTGTCGTGCAATACTACAGATAGCATTCGAGCTTTATCGTTAAATTGAAACTGGGAGAAGAATGTTTCCATCTTTTCAGCGTGGACCTTGACATCTGTCGTTGCTTCAGTTGGAACTCTCGAAAATAGAATATCAAATTCTTCCTTATCTTGTGAATCAAAGACCTTTCCCTTATCAATCGCATCGTTCGTTATCTAGGAAAAGCAATTGGTCATTTTTTTCAAGTTTTGGAATTGTGACTGAATTTTTCAAAAGACAATAACTATTGATACGACAGTTTGTACCAACGAAATCGCCCTTCTTTTGATTCCAAAGGTTGCTAATTTTCTCAACATCGTATTCTGTGTGAGTAAAGGAAGCGAAATCTCCTGATAGGCCAGTTGAGCCGACAATAGTATTATAATCATTTACAAGATGAAAAAATGCATCGACACTATTTGGATCCAAATGGGCTGATAAGAGAGATTTGACCTCTTCTGTACTTACCTGATTGTTTAGATTTGTGTATGAAGCTTTCCATGGAACTTTCGCTGAACTACTTTGTCTTTGATTCGTCCCTTCAGAAGTAGCATATTGTTGTTGACAAGCAGCCAAGCCTAAAAACAAGAAGGAACAGATTCCTAATGTGGTTAATTTTCTTGATTTCTTCATCTCTTTCTCCTTTTACAGGTTTAGTAATTAGCCATATTATACTATATAAATTGTGAAATGGACCATAATCTTCATCCACTACTTTTTAGAAAATCACAAATCCATTTGGAGAGATCACAAGCTGATTTTCTAATTCTTGGTAATTGCTTGCTAGTGCTACTGCTTCTTTTTCTAAAAGATAATCATCTTTTGATTGGTTAAAGATCGCTTTAAGGACCCGGCCTTCGTATGTCCATTCCAGAGCTACTACATCTTGTTTGATTACTTTTAGGCTATACTTACCATGCTGAATGGTTGATGACGCTTGTTTTCTAATATTAATCAGCTGCTTCATGAAATTCAGCATATCACTGTCACTTGATACACGTTCCCAAGGCATACAACGTCGACAATCTGGGTCTGGACCGCCAGTCAAGGATAACTCTGTTCCATAATAGATGCAGGGTGTTCCTTTTTGTAA
The DNA here is from genome assembly GCA_965245755.1 of Streptococcus mitis. GTDB lineage: Bacteria > Bacillota > Bacilli > Lactobacillales > Streptococcaceae > Streptococcus > Streptococcus mitis_DY. The sequence continues at coordinate 43,790 of CBDFAU010000008.1, forward strand.
AAAGAGAAAGGCTAGGGCTGATTTAACCAGTTGAACATCCTCATTGGCCGTCCACAAAATACGTTCTGTATCATGAGAATCCAAGAGATTAAACATAACCTCTGAAATCTGCTGTTTGTAATACATAGATTGGACATTGATTTCATCGATGAACTGATCTGTCTTCTTAATTCCTCGTAAGAAATACTCCTTGATACTATCAGATAAAGGATAATTCATGACTGCATGGAACTCATCCCCATTTAGCCAAGGCTGAGACGTATGCCAGACTTCTCCAAGGATATAAAGATCAGGCCTTTTAGCTAAAACTGCCTTACGAAAATCCTTCCAGAACTGATGGTCAATCTCATTAGCCACATCCAAACGCCAAGCATCGATATTAAACTCTTCAATCCAATAAGTCGCAACCTTTAAAAGATAGTCCTTGACCTCTGGATTGGCTGTATTTAGCTTAGGCATATAGTCCTCGAAACCAAAAGCATGATAAGGTAGCTCCCTCTTATTAGCAAGCTTATCAGTCGTCACTGGGAATCGTTGAATATGGAACCAATCCTTATAAGCAGATTGCTCACCATTTTCGACAACATCTTGCCATTGAGGTGATTGCGAACCAATATGGTTAAATACAGCATCCAGCATGATTTTCATACCTCGCTGATGCGCTTCCTCGACCAGCTCCCGAAAGGTCTCCATATTTCCAAAATGACGGTCAATTTCAAAGTAATCTGTCGTATTGTACTTATGATTGCTCGTAGATTCAAAGATAGGACAAAGATAAAGTCCAGTAATACCCAAGTCTTGTAAGTAATCCAGATGGTCAACAATCCCCTGTAAATCACCACCAAAGAAATCATCACTATTAGGTGTGATAGATGAATCCCAGTCTAAAGTCCCTTCTGGGTTTAATAGAGCATTTCCATTAGCAAATCTCTCAGGAAATATCTGATACCATACCGTATTTGAAACCCAGTCAGGAACCATACAGGCATCAATTTCATGAAGATAAGGCAACTTAAATCCGTTTCCAATGGCATGAAGATTTTCTAGAGAATTTTCCACACACCCTTTATCGCCATACAAAATGCTTTGGCCTTCTGTATCCTTGAGTTCAAAGAGATACTGGATACGTGCAAAGTCGACGGACACTTCAACCTGCCAATGGTCAAATAAGGCATCAGAAGTTATCTTGGCCATTTTCTTTGTATCTTGATAGAACTCCTCCATAAAAATAAAAGGATCACCATAATGCAAGTTGATGCTTTCAATATCCCCTTTCTTAGTTCTAATCCGAATATGAAGTTTCTTATCCTTGTAAAGATAGGCATACTCTGACTCAGGTCTATGGTAAATAGCACTTAATTCCATTAATTTGTCTCCTAGAGTTTTAATTCCAATTTTACGCAAACGTTTTCATAATTGTGATTCTAGTATACTACTTTCGTATTTTATTTTCAAGGCTTGTCCGTAGATTCTAGTGGTTTGGTTCTATAAATAAAAAAGTAGCCAGTCTTACAACTTGCTACTTTTCAAATGATGATTTACAAATATCTTTGCAACCACTCTATTTTTTTAAAATCCTTATTGTTATTGTGCTCATTTCGATAAGAATCTTGGGAAGAAGCCTTGTAAATGCTTAAAAACTGTTCCAAACTTGGAACGCGAAAAGTGATGTCATCGAGATGAATCAGCTCTATATCCGATTCCGAAACTCCTGCAAAATCTGGTAAAGAATCGATACTTCCGAATTCAACACTCAGACCATCTTTTTGGAATTCATGTTCATGAATATCTATTAAGGCGTAGCCTAAATGTTTCATCACTTTCATTATCTTGTCCCACTCATAAATTCTGAGATGATCAGGTGCTTCCCAACCTCTAGGATCACCAGGCACATGAATGTCAATGTCAGACGGCCTCCATTCTTCATTTGAACGGTATTCAAAACCCAAAGACCCCATGAGCGTCGGAGTGATTCCGACTTGGTTTAAATGAGAACAGATTGTTCGAAATTCATCAAATAGAGAATTCATTCCTCCTCCAATCGTTGATATAGAACTTAATTTCGTTGTGAATAATAAACTAATTTTTACCTTCTACTCTTTCGGTTTTGAAAATACTTCAACTCGCTGAGCTAAAACTTTGATTTCTACAGGTAGGTTATCCGATTTATCGCCATCAACGTCTGACTCCAACTCACTATCTGAAGAGATTTTAATATTACGCGCTCTGATATACTCAATATTATCATTGCCGACAACATCTCCTTTTAGTAAATCAGGAATAACGGATAATTTAGAGAATATAGAAGCATCTTTAAGAATCAAAATATTGGCATAGCCATCTTTGTCTTCTTCAAAGATTTTCTTATCAGCGAAGTAATTTGTCAAGAGAACCAAAACATGACTAGCTTCACCTACATAATTTCCATTTTCTGTCTCGACATTAATATTAAAGACCTGATCCGTCATAACAGACTTCATGGTATTTACAGCATAGGCTAAAATACCGAATTTTGTCTTGTCCTCGATTTCAACATTGTGAATCGCCTCAGGTAGAGAACCGATACTAAAGATATAACCAAAATAGTTATCATTTGCTTTACCGATATCAATCTTATTGGTTAAGTTAAAATCCAGTTCATCAATCGCGCCATCGATGTCTTGATTGATTTCCAACAGTTTTGTAATGAGGTTACCCGTCCCACCTGGGATAATCCCTAACTTAGGAATGTAGTCTCTCTCAGCAATACCCGAAATGACTTCGTTGACAGTCCCATCTCCACCAAACACAACCACTGCATCGTACTGCTCACGAGAAGCTTCTTCAGCAAAATGTGTTGCATCCAAAGCTTTTTCGGTAATTTTGGTTTCTACGTGCTCAAAGTATTCTTTTGCTTTATTCTCCAGCTTTTCTTTATAATCCAAAGCCTTCTCGCCACCAGAGGTAGGGTTGATAATTACCATTGCTTTTTTCATTAATTTCTCCTTAATTTTAAATAGAAATGTTTACATTTCGCCATATGTAAGTAAATGTAATCTTATTATACAATGAAAATACGGAAAAGAGAAATATGATGTACTGGAGATTAAAATGCTTTTATTCTATTTTCCCATCTAATGACTACATCCTTTAAGGGGTTATCCAAGTAAGAATAGGCCTTATCCTTTATCCAATCAGGAATTCCGTAAGCTGCCTCTGCCACCAAGTGAGAAGGCGTTTCTACTTCCCATACTCTTTTATTTTATCAGCATATTCAGTCAAAAGATTTTTTGAATAAATTTTTTCATTATTTGAATTTCTAACTTCTTTCCAAAGAATAGATGCAACTTTTAACTTGTTTGAGTAGTTACGACTATTTTCGTCTGCACAGAACTCCTTTAAAAATTGGTTCCATTGACAAACCGAATGATCATACTTGGCATAATCTGAATTTCCATAATAAACTTTTAGCATATCTTGGATTGTAAAACTCAAATCATTTTCTCTTTTTACTTTTCTCCAAGCTGTAGCCATATCAGCAGTAAATTTAAATGGCGAAACCTCTGTTAAAGTTGAGAAATATTCTCTAAAGTCTGCATTAAAGGAGAATCCACATTCAAGCAAGGGTGTGTCCAAGGTAACGACTTCTACTCGTTTCTTTTTCCTTTTTATTGATGATTTTTTAATCAAATTACCCTTAAAGTACTGCTCAATAATGTCATTGAGTTCTTGTTTAGTACCTCTATATTCAAGTCCTGATAACTTGCATATCTGTGAAAGTTCATCACGGTACCAGTAGTATTTATTAAATTCATCAAAGGATGTGATTTTTTCAAACTCAGGTCTGCTCTGTGTCAATATAACACCTCCTTAAAACAGTTTAGGTTTTCATTTCTAAATAATGGTATTTGGGTTTCTTTATTTTGAGGATTAGCAACGTTTCACTAATAAACTCACAAACTCAGCGGTTCGAACTTACCGTATCATCTGTAAAAAAGCAGTCTTTCCGAAATAAAGGAAAATCCTTCGTTTTGATATTGTTCCATTCGTAAACTGAATCTACAATGTCTCCAACTATTGCTCCTAGTATCCGTTTCCTCCTTATGGCATATCAGATTCGTTACACATTTCTAATGAATCACTCTTTAAAAATGACACCACCAAATCAATCCACTCATAAGGCAGGTAAGCTGATAAATAGCCGTGGTTATAGCCCTTTGCTTCATACAAAATTGTATTTGAATGTAGCTGATGAAATAATTTCGCTGATTCTTTCACACAGTTCAATTCTTTTTCACCATAGATATACAGAACCTGAGCCTTGCTAGCAGAAATCATATCTTTCAGCTTGTAACATCCCATATAGTTTTTGTAAATGGTCACCAATGTTTTGATAGGCGTCCTTGGCAAATCCTCCAAATAATAAGCTTTTATTTCCTCTGGATAAGCGAGTTTAGGATAGAGTTTGTTCATCATGCTTAACTGAAGTTTGCAAGAGAATTTACTGAACATCAGTTTACCAAATAGAGACATTAAAAAGATGCTGATTTTAGCTAATATTGGTTGAGGAATACAGAGGCTTCCATCTATGATGGCCTTCTCAACTATATCTCTGTCTATTGACAAAAGCTCCATAGCAATTTGACCACCAAGTGAAACACCACCGATTGCAAACAATTTCCCACCACAGTTTGCTTTGATATAGTCTAGAATCTCCAAAGCAGAATCTTCAGTAGAAACATAATCAAGTTGATATTCCTCGCCGTGGCCATTCAAAGTTGGTAGAATAATACGGTATTCTTTTGACAAGATTCGTGCTTGACGAAGATAATTCCACCAAGAACTGCCACCACCATGTATCAGTATAATAGGAGGCAAATTCTTATCACCAAATTCATGGAATTTCATGTTTAAACTCCTTACTGTAGGACTTTCACTAGATAAATTCTTGTTAAATCAGTTTGAACAAGCAGTGATGCCTCATCAAATAGAAAAGTCTCTAACATTGATTATCTAGAATGACCACACGTTACTTTCAATAATGGATATCCTGATCTAAATTTTAAAATATTGTTTCCTTACTAATTCTATTACTCGCCAATATAGTATAAATCAAATAACCAATATAAATGATAATAAAAATAAGATTAATTTTTAACACAAAATAGAGATTTAACAAATTTGCGAACGCATGAAATAATATACAGTATCCCACAGATTTCGTTTGACGGTAAAGAAGTCCTAAAACAAAACTTAAAAATAATGTATATATAAAAAATAAAATGAAAGGAAATCCTTGATGACTTTCTCCAACTATAAACCATAAAGGCAGATGCCATATTCCCCAAATTGATCCTACAATCAAATTAGATTGCCAATATGTATATTTTTTATCAAGTAAAGGTTGTAGTATACCTCTCCATCCTAATTCTTCATGTCCGCCACCAAAAAAAATTAATTGAATAAAGAATAGTGGCATCAGATAAATGGATACTCCGTTTAATTCTAAGGAAGATACAGAAAATAGTATCAAAATTGCTAACATATGATAAATGAAATAAATACTACTATTTTCTATCTTATTAAATAAAAAATGTTTAAATTTTATATTATTCCTTTTCAAATAAAAGCCACTTGCAATAGCTGGTCCAAGTGCACCAACTATATGTAATATTCTTCCTATAAATGTTTCTAATTCCAAAATATAAGATTGTGTAAATATGGCAAGAAGCCCCCAAGATATATAAGTAATTCCAAATGTAAAACAAAGATAATTTTTTAAATTCTTTTTGTCAATTTCTGTCATTTTATCGCCCTTATCTTGATTATTTTATGAATAATATTTTTACTGCTTCTTAGTTGCTCTCGATTATAACTAACTATATTTTATCACAAAAATGCAAAAAAAGCCTTACAATCAAGGCTTTTCATTATTGATTCATTCCAAGAATTCTAGACTTTTACAAGCAAACTTACACACTCCACGTAGCACGAGTGAACACTAAGTATTCCATGTAGTCTTGTCTGTATATGGAAACATATCTATAAACCTTTTAACGATATCATAAAGTTATCGTTAAAAGGTATTACTTCGGCAAACTGGGATTTATATCATTTATGTTTTCTCATAATCCATATAAAAACCAAAAGTGCAAAAATGGTATAAGCGATAATTGCAAAAATAGATGCTTCTAATCCAAAATCGCCACCTGTAATCCATCTATTTCCTGAAGACAATACGAAATTATAGATAGAATCACCCTCACTTTTTGTTCCGAAATGAATAATATTGCCAACAAAAACCATATTTCAGATACCATGGACAATTGCACTATTCCAAATAATATTGCTCTCAATTGCAATTAGGGAGAATAATATACCAACCAATGTACCAGCAATTATCAACTGAACTATACTAATTAGATCTAAATCACTGCCTACTATATGCAAAATTCCAAATACTATTGATGGTAGAAATATTGCTATCGAGCGGTTCCATCTTTCCTCAAATATGCTTAGAATTACCCCTCTAAAGACACTTTCCTAAACAATGCCCGTAGCTAGTCCGTAAAACAACAAGGAAGATGTTATGATTTCCAATTTATGTTCTCCATTTCCTGCTGTAAAAATCCCTCCCGATAGTATTAAGCAGGCTATAACAAAGCCAGTCATAGTAAATGCAAGTATGAAATATTTAAAATGCAATCTGACTGGTGTTATCCTGTAGATGGATAAACTTCCTCTTAATAGTCTTTTTGTAAGTATCTTCATCCCTAAAAGGAAAACCGATATATACATAAGTGCTGATATAATATTTGCAATCCATACAGGAATACCAATTTTTGCAATAAATGTACCTACTCCTAATGCTATCCCCTGTGATACTGCTAAGCAAGAAATCGCCAAAAAACTTCCTAATATAACTTTCCGAGTTGAATTTTTTTTATCTTCCATAAACCACCACTACAAATTCTAATCTCTCTTTACTTGAAAATAAATCCCATTATATAATCTCATAAACTCTTTAGCAAACTTTGTTACAAGTTCATGATTAAGTGCAGCTGCTGTGGCAGAATGTATACACCCATTTACATTTTGTAACTCAAGCATACTACAATTTTTGGCTGGATGACTTCTCATAAATCATTAACAAGAAGAATCCTAAAATCAAAATCATATGCTTCAATTCCTAGATTTCTTTGATTTTAAGTTTTTTCTAACCTTTCACTTTTGTACTTTTGACATCAATACCACGCACTTAACATGTAATAGTTAGGCTATTTCCAAACATATCCACAACTATTATATTACTTGATGTTTAAGGCTTCTGTAACTATTTTGTCTTATCATCCTTTCTTTTTTAATTAGGCTATTATGATGTTATATCAGCTAAATATTAAAATTTAATAATAGGTCATAATTTCTTGTATTAAATCTTTTTCATTACGATTATCATGTACATAATCCATATACTGAGGTCTTCCTGTTTTTAAATATAATAGCCATCCCTGCAATGATGAAATATAATCATCTTCTAATGTAGATAAGCTTGAATATTTACCTACATACATATTACCTGAACACCATAATTCATGTCTCACTGGATATAAATAAGAACCTTCATCTCTTTCTATTACTTTTGCATATCCATTTTCATCAATTACAAGCTGATTATCTAACCTATCATCTGCATATCTCATAGCCACCTCAATTTCCTGCTTAGTAAACAAATGTATGGGGTTTCCGCATCTAATTGCTCTCACCGAAAAATATGTTTCGTATTCTAGCTCTGCCAAACCATTTTGTTTAAGAATTTCGGAAACTCTTTTTTCAAGATTATATTCTAAATCAATAGCTGCTTTTCTATCATAAAGACAAAAACATTTCTCATCTGAATATGGATTCATTTTTTTAATGTGTCCATCTGTACAAATATAATAATTCATTTCTTCAAATAGTCCTAAAGAAATTTCATTTCCCGAAGGTAAAAATTCAAAGACAAATTTTATAGTCGCGGAATTCGTCAATGGACAAATTTGGAGCATATCGCAAAAGTCCCAATTCATAAAATTTTGTTTTATATAATCTTTGCTTTTTTTACGCTCTGAATATTTTTTCTTTCTATTAGATACATCGTATTCCTTAAACAAATCTTTTTTAAACGGATTTTTATTAAATTCTCCCAAATTTAATATTCTATCTTCTATTTCTTCATCCGGTAAACCCTTAAACTCATCATTACTCTTTATAAACTGATATAATTTTGAATAAAGATTTAACAGCCATTCGATATAATTTCTAAATTCACTAGCACTGCAATCACCATGTCTTCCATCATATGTTCCATTTATTCCATTGTACGGTCCATTTTTCAATACAATTAAGAATTTTCCCCTAATATAACGGTATACTGTTTGAAATCCTTTGGGCAAAGGAATTGCTGTTTCATAATCATAAACACCGTATTGTGCATACTGAGCCGAAACATAATGGGCAGGATAATCCTCAACTAAATGTTCATTATCACAATCGTCTTCTGCGCTAAGAATAGGAGATAATTTGTCAAATTCCAACAGAAAATAATTCCACCTGTAATTTTCATTGAACCCTTCAAAATATAATATTTTTGGTCTTACTATATAACAAAAACCTGATGTATCATACAATTTTATACAGTTCTCTTCATCTGCTATTTCTGCAAAAGAAAAGTCCAATCCACCTTTATCATGAAAAAGCATATGATTATATGCAGGTGTTTTACCAATAATATTTAGAATCTCCACAATTTTATTAATATTCCTCCATGATGATGATTCTGGAGGATTGAGTCCAAATAACTGTTTATTTAGGAAATTCCAGTCACTGGCTTGAGATTTATCTATGTCAGAATATACACCAATCCAATTAATTAATCTTTCCTTAAATTCCTCAATTGTTGGACGAACATCTGGATTATTATCAGTAGAATCTTTGAGAAGTTCATCTATTTCTACAAGATGGGTGTTTTTATATTGCTCCAAATAGCGTAAACTATGGCTAGGATCTAAATAATTATATACCCCATCAAATCCTTTTTCATTATTAGTTAAAAACATCCACATTGTTTTTGCTAACGAAAAAGCATCTGCTTTTTTACTATCTGCTTTTTTAGGATTTCGCTTCATTTCTGGTGCAATAGTAAAAATTGCTCCAAGCCCTTTATCAGATTTAGTAAAGTCATCTGTATTATTTGGAAAATCAACTAATCCAAAATCGCCAAATGCAAATCTGTTATTGTAATAATAAATATTAGAAGGCTTTATATCACGATGACAAATATCTTTTTCATGTAGCTTTTCTAAAGTTTCACTTAAAGAAATTATTCCCTTAACAATTTCTTCAATATCTAATTTATTTTCAAGTATATAATCTACTGCAGATATTGCAATAGGCATTGTATACCAATATTCTTCAACAGAAAATCTATAGATAGGAATAATTCCCTCTATTATTTGATAATTATCTTTTATGGTGTTTATTTCATTAACAAAACGACTGTGTTTCTCTTTTCCCCTAACAACTAAAACTTTTAAAGCATATTCTTCATTATCTTCTTTACATTTTACACGATAGACTTTTGCATTTCCGCCTTCTCCTAATTCATCAATGATTTCATAATAATTATTCCAGCTTTTTTGTTTTGCCATATACAAACTCTCCTTAACCGTACCAAATAATCTATATATTACTTCTTTTTAGAACTATACTTTTCGTTTTTCCTCTTACTACCATTTTCCTCTTTCACAATACTACTCCTCCGACCTTTCTCAATCTGCACTGCCTCAAAAGTTTCCTTTGAAATTATCGCAGGGTTGTTTTCTGATGCCATATACTGAACATCGCTTTTTCCTGATTTAAAAAGTTTAACATCACCAGTATACTTCTCATTACTCAGCATAACATCAATCGTTCTCTTACACCATTTCTCTTTTCCGGTTGGAGAGAGAATCTTTCTTTTTTCGAGTTCCCTGATAATGCCTAAAATACTTTGACCGCTGAGATATAAATCAAATATCAGCCTAACATTTTTAGCCTGTTCTTCATCAATAACCAGCTTTCCATCAGCATCATGTTTGTAACCATAACACTTTCTATCATAGAGTTTCGAAGTCCCCTGTGCTGCACGCTGCTTAATTCCCCATTTTATATTTTCACTTCTTGACTCGTTTTCACCTTGTGCAAGTGCTTCAACAATTGCTATCATCAAGTCACTGTCTGTATTTTCAGTATCCAATTCTTCCTGCTCAAACATTACATGAACACCAAGCGTTTTTAATTGATTAAGAGCATCTAATATTTCAACCGTATCTCTGCCGAATCTACTAATATTTTTCGTTATAACTATATCCAGCTTTCTTGAACGGCAATTGTCAAGTATCTGATTGAACTCTTTTCTGGATGAACCTGTTTTACTTGTAGCAATGTCTATATAAACGTCAGCTAAAACCCATTGCAGCATTGAGGCAATCAATCTGGTCAAATGCGATATTTGAGCAGTCAGGCTTTGAAGGTGATCCATGCTATTTGTACTTACACGACAATAAATCCCGACACGCTTTTCCCTTTTTGGCTTCGGGGGAATATAATAAACGTTTGAATTATTCGGCATGTTTTCTCACCTACCTGCACTTGTCTAATCAACATATGATTAGAATTTATCAATGGTGATTAGTCTATTTAATCATCATATCAACTCACCCTTGGAATAGTAATCTTATCAACTCAACCTACCCCATATCTATTCTGTCCACTCAACTATCCTCATGGTTATGTTCCCAAGCCCTTGATTTTAGGGCGTTTGACAGGATTATTGGCATCATAAAATAGAATTCCAAATTCCACAAACACTCTGAAATCAAGAGGTTTTCACACTCTTATTTTTCAATCCTTGACATCAATACTACCGTCTCCACATGATGCGTTTGCGGAAATAAGTCAACCGGCTGGACTTTCTTCAACTCATATCCCAATTCTTGGTAGAGTTTGATATCACGCGCCATGGTCGCAACATTACAGGAAATATAGGCAATGCGTTCAGCACCTGTTTGGCTACTTGCCTTGATAAAGCTTTCTGTGAGTCCTTTTCTTGGTGGGTCCACTAGGATAAGACTTGGTTGAATCCCATCCTTGAGCCAATTTTTCATAGCATTTTCAGCTGTGTCACAGACATAGTGGGCGTTTGAAATATTGTTTAATTGGGCATTCTTCTTGCTATTCTCAACTGCTTCTGGAATCACTTCAACACCATAAACTTCTTTGACATGTTTTGCAACAGAGAGGCCAATCGTCCCGATACCAGAATAGGCATCAATAACCACATCATCTGATTTTAATGCTGCAAAGTCAATGGCTGTTTGATAAAGTTTTTCAGCCATTTCAGTATTGACCTGGTAAAAAGCTGGTCCAGCGATTTGGTAGTCATTTCCCAACATCTGGTCAGTGATAAAATCTTGTCCATAAAGCGTACGCCACTCCTTACCAAAAATCGCATTGGTATTTTGGTCGTTGATATTTTGCATAACAGACACAATCTCTGGGAACTGCTTGATTAGTTGTTCAATCAATTGCTCCACTCGGAAAATTTTAGGACGAGTTGTCACCAAGATAACCATAATTTGGTCTGAATAGTGCCCACGACGAACCACGAGGTTCCGAATCAAGCCAGATTGTTCCTTTTCATCATAAGGTTTCAAATCATAACGACGGAGCAAGTCGCGTAGGGCTACAACTACCTCATCAATCACAGCATCTTGGATAAAGAAATCTTCCAAAGGCATGATGTCGTGGGAATTTTTACGGAAAAATCCAGTTTCCAAGATACCATTTACTCGACGAACAGGCACCTGCGCCTTATTACGATACTTAATTGGGTTTTCCATTCCTAGCGTTTCAGCAACCTCCACATCCGCAATTCCAGCAATCTTGTATAGACTGTCCTTGACTTGCTTGGTTTTAAACTTGAGCTGTTCTGGATAGGCAAGGTGCCCTAAATCAGCGATTCCTGAACGCAGGTAAGCCAAATCTACGTCTTGATTACGGTGTGGTGATTGGACAAGGTATTCTTCAACTTTCCCAAAGCCAATCTTTTTATTGACCTTGAGGACACGCATAAGGATTTTTTCACTCGGTAAAGCATTCTCTACAAAAAAGACCAAACCATCCACCTTGGCCACTCCTGCACCTTCATGAGTCAAATCAACAATTTCAACTTCTACAATATCATTTTTCTTTAACATTCTCTTCTCTTTCTATTGGCCGACAAAAAAGACGGCAACGTTACGGTTACCATCTATTATACCATGAAATTTCTTAAGAACCAAAACTCTTGAAGAAGTTGACAATGGCTTGCCAGAGGGAGCTTAAGAAGTTCCCGCCATCCTCTAGCGCCTTATCAGCATCAAAGTTAAGGTTGATATTTTTAAAACTGTCGCCAGCTTGTGATACGATGCTTTGTTTAAGGTCATTTAGGGTTTTAGTGAAGTCTGCATTGCTGAGGATATCACTTTTTGAGAGATTTAAAGCAAAATTGATGATGATATTGATCTGGTTTCCTGTTATAACCTGATCAAGTTTGTAATTTTTTAAGGTATCTTCAACGATTTTACGGACATCTTCCTCCGTCAGATTTCCCTTGCTTTCTTTAGCTTTGGCGAGTGCTGACTTGATATCAGCTAGGGCAACGTTTAATTTATTAGCATCATAGCCAGTTTTGTCCTTGTTTTCAGCATTGATATCTGACAAAGCCTTCAGCTCTTCTTGAGCCAAGTCTTTATTGGCTTGCGGCACCTTGGCTCCATTAGCTTCTAGCGAATAGTAAATCCCTGCTAAGGCACTCTCACCTGTAACTGGAATAGGGGCTGCTACAGTGATTTTAGCGTGTTCCACACCCAAAGTTACGGCTGCATTTCGGTACATATCCTGAGTCACCTTAGTGATGTTTTCTGGTGTTTCAATCTTAACCTCAAGTGGTGATTTGTCACCTAGCTTTTGAATCTTGGCTGATGAATACAACTGTAAACTAGAGTCATTGGCCACATTCATGATTTTAGAATAGACATCAGGTGTCATGGTCTTGAGTTCTTTGGTATCTGTTGAGGCATTGTAGCCTAGTTTTTTAAGGGTTTGATTTTTTTGGTCTTCAGATAATGAAGAACCTAGGACATATTCAGGTTGGACATAGGTTTCATCGATAACTTTTTGAACATCTGTTGCTGCATGGACGCTATTCATAGCTGTTACTGCCCACAAGACCGCAGCACTAGTCAGAAAGAGTTTCTTTCTCATAGGGATTTTCCTCCTTTACCTTTCTAGAGTAATATATCTATCTTAAAGAAAACTTATAACAAAAACATCTGGACTAGCCAGATGTCGAAAAGAGAGTGAAACATTTGATGATGTAAAGGTTGAGTTGCACCTGTCTAGAATAATAATAGTTTCCTCCATTTACATAGAGTTCGGCACCGTGAAAAATGGAAATGGGGTGAATATAACTATAAGTCTTTCCAGTGGTATTGCCAAGCAAGGGAGCAACTGTATCACGAGAATACTGTTTAGCCAGAGCTAGGGTGTTTTCCTTACCATTTTGGGCAATAAAATCGATATAGGCAGGTCCAAAATTATAGGCTTGAACAGCTGTCCAGACATCAACACCTTTCTTCTGAGCCAGATAGAGATTGTCTGTCAGAGTTTGAACGCCTTGCCGAATGCTAGACGCATTATCATTGATGGTGTTGGTTGAACCGCTTGCAGACTCACTAGACTGCATAACATCGCCTTCTTTTCCTTTTGTTTCAGTATAAATCATAGCGAGCACAAGCTCTTCGTTTGCTGGGGTGTCTTTTTCACTCAAAATTTCTCGCACCATGGGTTGATAGGTCATGACATGCTTGACATCCTGGTGAACGCGGTAAGCTTTATAGCCAGCAAAAAGGAAGACTGCTAGTACAAGCACTCTTCGAATTTTTTTAAACATTATTTACTTTGAATATCCTCGATATTTTTGATTAAGATAGAGTAGGTTCCATTATCATTTTGGATAAACTCAACAGACTCGGCGTCTTGATAGACGTTATTGGGAACGATGAGCTCAATTCCATTTGACAAGGAGAGTTTTTGGTTTTCAAATTTTTTAAGCTGACGACTGGCATCAATTTCATCAAACTGGACAGGCTCTGGTACAGCTTCCTTGACTTGGTCAATAAAGCTCAAACGAGCCGTCAGATTGTTATCAAAAAGGTCATTAGCCAATTTTTCAGGCGACAATTCATTGCTTTCTTCTAGGTTGTTGAAAATCGCTGATTTCACCTTGGATTGAAATTGAAAATCATCCGTGTTAAAAGTCTCAGCAATTCTCTGGGCTGTCTTTTCCAGTTCCTTGATGGATTTCTTGGGTGAAATCTTAGGGGCGACAGCAAGAAGATTATCTGAAAAATAGTTCAAGAAAGTCCCGTTGTACTTGATTCGTTTTTCAATCAGATGGTACTTGCGGCTCTGAAGATTAACCACCAAGGCCTCATCAGCCCCTGTTCCAAATCCAGGCAAGTTATTCTGAGTTAGCTTGATTGGATTATCAACTTCTCCACCGAGGTGGGTCAAGGTCTCCCGCAGGGCAATTCGCAAGAAAGCGAAGTGCTCCACGCCTTCTTTAGAAAATTGCACAAAAATCAAGTCATTGGTCTTGAGATTTTCTGAAATGCTGAACTCCTCTTTCCAGAGATTAGCCAGTGTTACTGATGTCTCCAACAAATCGTCTGTGATGTGATTGAAGAAGGGATTTTCTTCCTCGAAAATCCCAGTCTTAGCTTCATCTGAATACACACGTTCAATTTTTTTACGCAGGTATTCTTCGATTTTTGGAGTGATATTGAGAAACTTATCCGCTAGAAACAGCTCGGTATCATCCGGGCTAAACTGATGAATAATAGCTTTCTTAATATAAATGTCCATAAAAGTTTTAGTCCTCGTATAATGGGAAAGCATCTGTCAATTCTTTGACTGCACTTCTCACTTCTTCTAAGACAGCCTCATTTTCTGCATTCTTGAGGGTTTTAATGATGAGTTCAGCCACTTTTCGACTTTCTTCTTCACCAAATCCACGTGCAGTAATGGCTGCTGCTCCGATACGAATACCACTTGTCTTGAATGGTGACAAGCTTTCGTAAGGGATTGAGTTTTTATTTAGGGTAATATTGACTTCATCCAGCAAGTTTTGAGCAACTTTTCCGTTTTCTACAACCTTAGTCACATCCACAAGGAAGAGGTGGTTTTCAGTTCCTCCAGAAATAATACGGAAAACAGGGTCTTGCAAGAAGACATCCGCCATAGCTTTGCTGTTTTTGATAACATTAGCAGCGTATTCCTTGAATGCTGGATCCAAAACTTCTTTGAAGGAAACAGCCTTCGCAGCCACAACATGTTCCAAAGGACCTCCCTGAATACCAGGGAAAATAGCTGAATTGATCTTCTTAGCTAGGTCTTCATCATTGGTCAAAATCAAACCACCACGAGGGCCACGAAGGGTTTTGTGGGTCGTTGTTGTCGTGATGTGGGCGTATGGCACTGGACTTGGGTGAAGACCAGCAGCAACCAATCCAGCGATATGGGCCATGTCCACCATGAGCTTAGCACCAACAGCATCCGCAATTTCACGGAATTTTGAAAAGTCGATAATTTGAGAATAGGCTGAAGCACCTGCTACGATCAATTTTGGTTTTACTTCTTGAGCTTGTTTCAAGATAGCATCAAAATCTAAGAGTTCCGTTTCAGGGTCAACACTGTAAGAAACAAAGTTGTAGGTTTGACCTGAGAAGCTAACAGGAGCCCCATGAGTCAAGTGACCACCTGCGGCCAAGTCCATCCCCATAACGGTATCACCTGGCTCAATCAAGGCCATGTAAGCTGCACAGTTGGCTTGGCTTCCTGAGTGTGGTTGGACATTGGCAAATTTTGCACCGAAAATTTCTTTTGCGCGTTCAATGGCTAGAGATTCTACCACGTCTACCACATCAGTTCCACCATAATAACGGCGTCCTGGGTAACCCTCGGCATATTTGTTTGTCAAGATAGACCCTTGAGCCGCCATAACAGCCTTGGAAACCACGTTTTCCGAAGCAATCAACTCGATGTTATTTTGTTGGCGTTCTTCTTCTTTGGCAATAGCATTCCAGAGATCAGCATCATATGCTTTAAAATCATCTTTGTCAAAAATCATAGGTCTTCTCCTTTATTGTGTGACTAGTCCATTAGTTTAATTCTCTTATAAGAAAATTAAACTAAAAGATGCGAATAAACCGTTTCTGCATTTTATCACAAGTATAACCAACTTTTTCATAAAATGCATGAGCACCCAGACGATGATCGGCAGAGTTTAAGCGGATAAACCCATAACCACGTCTTTTTGCTTCTTCTTCCAACCCTTGTAATAAGCTTTTACCAATACCTTGACCTTGCGCTTGAGGTGAAACTGCTAAAGCTAAAATATTAAATCCTGCTTTGGAATAGAGGGATTCGTAAACTTCAGCGTGGACATATCCAAGTAAGACATGACTAGCTGCATCCTCATAGCCAAGTAGGAAATGATGTGAATTCCGAGACAGTCTAGCTAGTTGACTAGCCGTTTCCTCTGAACTAAAAGAATAGCCCAAAGCCTCTTGGTTGATGTCACAAATAGCTTTCACATCTGTTTCTTGCAAATCTCTTAGCATTTCAAGCCTCCTCAAAAAAAATCTCTGGCAACTGAGTAAGAATATCTTCTCGCTTAATCGCCCCTTGGCGTAAGATTTTCACCTTGTCTCCAGACAAATCTATAATAGTTGAATCCTGTCCAGTTAGAAAAGAATCGTCTTCCAAACCCAAAACCTCTTGGTCAAAATCCTCTAGAATTTGATTAAATGTCACTCCACTTGCCTGACCTGAAATATTGGCAGACGGCCCAATCAAGGGACCTGTCTCTCGAATCAAATCCAGTGTGATAGGGTGACTCGGCATCCGAAATCCAACGGTTGCAAGACCAGAATTGACCCAATAGGGAACTCGGTCATTAGCTTCGAGAATAATGGTTAAGGGACCTGGTAAAAAGGTCTCTACAAGTTTTTGTAGATAAGTTGGCTGATTCTTAGAAAAGTGCAAGATGTCCTCTAGAGAGGCGATATTGAGGTTAAGCGCCTTGTCTCTTGGACGACGTTTAAGTTGGTAAACATGGTCAACTGCTTTTTCGTCTAGAGCCTTGGCAAAGAGACCGTAAACTGTCTCAGTAGGAAGAACGACAGCTCCACTATTTTCCAACTCTTGTCTAATCCTGTCCATCATCAACCACAACCATCCTATCTTGACCAAACTGGTCCTTGAGCGTTCGTACTCTTTTTTCAGGAAGGTATTTCCTAAAAAGTTCAGGAACACTTTGACCTTGCTTGTATCCAATTTCAAGGTAAATCTTACCACCATCTTTGAGATAGTCTGTTGCATCTTCCGCAATTCTACGGTAAATAGCTAGACCATCCTCGTCTGCAAAGAGAGCTAGATGAGGTTCTGAATGCAAAACATTCAAGCCGACCTCTGACGTATCTTCACGAGAGATATAGGGTGGATTGGAAACAATTATATCATATTTTTCAGAAATTTCTGTAAAACAGTCAGATTTTTTTAAAAATAATTGAAGATTTTGCTTTTTAGCATTTTCGCTGGCTACATCTAAAGCATCTTGTGAAATATCTGCTGCCGTCATTGACCAATCTGGTCTATTTTTTGCTAGAGCGAGAGCAATAGCTCCACTACCTGTTCCAATATCCAGAACTGAAAGATTCGTCTCAGGATTTTCAGACAGGATAAGCTCCACTAACTCCTCTGTTTCTGGACGAGGGATCAAAACCCGCTCATCAACTGTTAAATGCATTCCGAAGAAATCTGCATAACCAATAATGTACTGGGCTGGTTTATGAGCCGCTAACTGCTGGTAAATTTCCTCTACAAATAGTTTTTCTTCTTCCGTCACTTCCTGCTGGAGGGCAAAAACAAAGTCAGTAAAAGATAGATTTTTCAGGCTACGATAGACAAAAGAGAGGCTTTCAGCTTCCTCTCCTTGTCTTATCAACTCTTCTTCAAAATCTGAAAATAATTGAGCTAATTTCATTATTTGTTTAATTCTTCTAATTTTTGTGTTTGGTCATAGAGCACCAAGGCATCCACAACTTCGTCCAATTTACCAGATAAAATCGTATCTAGTTTTTGGAGAGTCAAGCCGATACGGTGGTCTGTGACACGATTTTGTGGGAAATTATAAGTACGGATTCGTTCTGAACGGTCACCAGTACCGATTGTTGACTTGCGCTCAGCGTCTTGTTCATCCTGAGCAATCTGAGCAAAGTGGTCAGCGACACGCGCACGGATGATTTTCATGGCCTTCTCACGGTTCTTCTGCTGGGTACGTTCTTCCTGCATCTCAACCTTGATATTGGTTGGCAAGTGAACGATACGAACGGCAGTCGCAACCTTATTGACGTTCTGTCCACCAGCACCTGATGCATGGTAGATGTCGACACGAAGGTCTTTTGGATCAATATCGTACTCCACTTCTTCTACTTCAGGCATGACAAGAACTGTCGCTGTCGAAGTATGAACACGGCCTTGGCTTTCTGTCACAGGAACACGTTGCACACGGTGGGCACCTGATTCGTACTTAAGCTTAGAGTAAACAGATTGACCTGAAACCATGGCAACCACTTCTTTAAAACCACCGACACCGTTCATAGAAGCTTCCATGACTTCAAAACGCCAGCCTTGGGCTTCCGCATACTTTTGGTACATAGTTAGAAGGTCTCCGGCGAAAAGTGCCGCTTCGTCACCACCAGCAGCGCCACGGATTTCAAGGATGATATTCTTGTCATCGTTTGGATCTTTAGGAAGGAGCAAAATTTTGAGTTTTTCTTCGTATTCTTCTTTTTCAGCCTTGGCATCTTTGAGCTCTTGCTTGGCCATTTCTTCCAAATCCGCATCTCCGCCTGATTCCTTAATCATCTCTTCAGCATCAACGATGTTTTGAAGGACTTGTTTGTACTCACGGTAGGCTGTTACAGTATCACGACTAGAAGCCTCTTCTTTGGAAAGATCCATGAAACGCTTGGTGTCCGAAACCACATCTGGGTCACTCAGTAACTCTCCTAATTCTTCATAACGGTCTTCTACAGCTTGTAGTTGATCATAGATGTTCATTTTTCTTCATTCTCCTTATTGATTTCAGGCGCAAAATAATGTTTACGGCAAACTGAGATATAGGTTTCATTACCACCAATCTGGATCTGCTCACCATCATAGACTGGCAGTCCATCCTGTGTACGCAACACCATAGTCGCCTTTTTCTTACAATACTGACAGATGGTCTTGATTTCGTCAATCTTGTCTGCTAAGAGCAAGAGATACTTGGAACCTTCGAACAGTTCATTGCGAAAGTCATTTTTCAAGCCAAAAGCCATGACAGGTATGTCTAACTCATCAACAACACGAGCTAGATCGTAAACATGGTGACGCTTGAGAAACTGGGCTTCATCGACCAAAACACAGTAAGGCTTTTTTTCTGGTAGGTCTCGGATATAGCCAAAGATATCCGTCGTCTCCTCAATCGCAAGAGCAGGGCGTTTCATACCGATTCGACTCGACACATAGCCAACACCGTCACGCGTATCCAGAGCCGAGGTCATAATCACAACACCTTTTCCTTGCTCCTCATAGTTATAGGCCACTTTGAGAATCTCAATCGTCTTACCAGAGTTCATGGTCCCATAACGATAATACAACTGTGCCATGTTTCTTGCTTCACGTCCATTTCTAAATTTTTGCTACATTCTAGTATATCATAATTTTCTTAAGCTTTAAACGGCAAAATGTGGTAAAATAGAAGAAATCAAAACTAGTGGAGGAAGCTATTATGCCATTTGTACGCATCGATTTATTTGAAGGACGCACGCTCGAGCAAAAGAAAGCTCTTGCTAAGGAAGTAACGGAAGCTGTTGTCCGTAACACTGGAGCACCTCAATCTGCTGTCCATATCATCATCAACGACATGCCAGAAGGAACTTACTTCCCACAAGGGGAAATGCGCACCAAATAAGCTAGCTTAAGCAGAATTGCTTAGGCTTTTTCAATCTCCAAGTAGCATCCATTGAAGAAATAGCCTAAATTTGTTACAATTTGAAAAGAGACTTGGAAAAATTTCCAAGAAAAGAGCTATTTATTAAAGGAAACATTATGATTACACGTGAATTTGATACCATCGCTGCTATCTCTACTCCACTAGGTGAAGGGGCTATTGGTATTGTCCGCCTGAGCGGAACAGAAAGTTTTGCTATTGCGCAAAAGATTTTTAAAGGGAAAGACTTGAGACAGGTTGCTAGCCACACTCTCAACTACGGTCACATTATTGATCCTCTGACTGGTAAAGTCATGGACGAGGTTATGGTTGGGGCTATGAAATCTCCAAAAACCTTCACTCGTGAGGATATTATCGAGATTAACACTCACGGTGGGATTGCGGTGACCAATGAGATTCTCCAACTAGCTATCCGTGAAGGAGCTCGATTGGCTGAACCTGGTGAATTTACCAAACGTGCCTTCCTAAATGGACGTGTGGACTTGACTCAGGCTGAGGCGGTGATGGATATCATCCGCGCCAAGACAGACAAGGCCATGAACATTGCGGTCAAACAACTTGATGGTTCCCTTTCTGACCTGATTAATAATACCCGTCAAGAAATCCTCAATACACTTGCCCAAGTTGAGGTCAATATCGACTATCCTGAATATGATGATGTTGAAGAAGCGACTACTGCTGTTGTTCGTGAGAAGACTATGGAGTTTGAGCAATTGCTAACTAATCTCCTTAGAACAGCACGTCGTGGTAAAATCCTTCGTGAAGGAATTTCCACTGCTATCATCGGCCGTCCCAACGTTGGGAAATCAAGCCTTCTCAACAACCTCTTGCGTGAGGACAAGGCTATCGTTACAGATATTGCTGGTACTACTCGAGATGTCATTGAAGAATACGTCAACATCAATGGTGTTCCTCTCAAATTGATTGATACAGCAGGTATTCGTGAAACAGATGATATCGTTGAACAAATTGGTGTGGAGCGTTCAAAAAAAGCCCTTAAGGAAGCTGACTTGGTTCTACTAGTGCTAAATGCCAGTGAATCACTGACTGCTCAAGACAGACAACTTCTTGAAATTAGCCAGGATACAAATCGCATTATTCTACTTAATAAAACAGACCTGCCTGAGGCCATCGAAACCGAGGAACTTCCAGAAGATGTCATCCGCATTTCAGTCCTTAAAAATCAAAACATTGATAAGATTGAAGAATGTATTAATGACCTCTTCTTTGCAAATGCTGGTCTAGTCGAGCAAGATGCTACTTACTTGTCTAATGCTCGTCACATTTCCCTGATTGAAAAAGCAGTTGAAAGCCTGCAAGCTGTTAATGAAGGGCTAGAGCTGGGAATGCCAGTTGATCTACTTCAAGTTGATTTGACTCGAACTTGGGAAATTCTTGGTGAAATCACAGGTGATGCGGCTCCTGATGAACTCATCACCCAACTCTTTAGCCAATTCTGTTTAGGAAAATAAGAAATCCATGATCGTTCATTCGGTCATGGATTTTATTGTCGTCATTAATAATCTGGTCTTAAGACACCTGTTACAGTTGCTTTAGTTGCTTCGTAGTCGCCATCTACGACAACCTTGATAATGCGTTTGGCATCTTCTTCTGGTGCTGGAACTAGAGGTAGACGAGTTGGTCCAGCTTCAAATCCCATATAGTTAAGAACGGCCTTGACTGGAGCAGGACTTGGGTAAGAGAAGAGAGCATTAACCTTAGGAATGAATTTACGTTGAATAGCTGCTGCTTTCTTCATATCGCTTTCTGCAATAGCAGTAAACATCTCGTGCATCTCATCCCCATTTGTATGAGAGGCAACAGAAATAACCCCGTCCGCACCAAGGTTCATAGCATGGAAAGCATCTCCATCCTCACCTGTATAAATCAAGAATTCTTCAGGCTTGTGCTCAATCAAGTAAGCCATATTAGCCAAGCTAGTACATTCTTTGACACCGATAATATTTGGATGGTCAGCCAAGCGAAGCATGGTTTCTGGAGTCAATTCGACAACCACACGACCTGGAATGTTATAGATAATAATTGGTAGGTTAGAAGCATCTGCAATGGCCTTAAAGTGCTGATACATTCCTTCTTGAGAAGGTTTGTTGTAGTAAGGAACAATAGCAAGCCCAGCAGCAAAACCACCAAATTCTGCTACTTCTTTGACAAACTCAATAGAGTCACGCGTATCATTGGTACCCACACCCGCAATCAAAGGAACACGTCCATTGACAACTTTTTGTACAGCCGCAAAGAGCTCCAACTCTTCATCGTGAGTCAATGTCGGACTCTCAGCAGTCGTCCCTGCTAGAAGAATTCCATCCGTATGATGCGCCAACAGATGCTCAATCAAGGCTGGAATGGCATCAAAGTTGATGGAACCATCCTCGTGGAAGGGAGTAATAAAGGCTGTGATGATTTTACACTCTTTTAAATCTTTATAAGACATGAGAAACACCTCTCTATTTCAAAGAAGGAGTTCATCTGAACTCCTAAATTATATGACTATTTTAATTCAAATTTCAATTCAGCTGTTGGACGAACCAATCCACGTTCGTGAAGAGTTTCTGCAATCTGAACTGAGTTCCAAGCAGCACCTTTGAGAAGGTTATCTGAAACAACCCACATGTGAATTCCTTTTTCTGCATCCAAGTCTTTACGGATACGACCAACAAAGGTATCACGCGAACCAACTGCATTGATGGCTTGAGGATAAATTTGATGAGCGACATCATCCTCAAGAACAGCACCTGGGAAGGCTGCGATAGCTGCTTTTACTTCTTCGATTGGAGCCACTTCTTTTGTTTCGATGTAAACAGACTCAGAGTGAGCTGACAAGACTGGAATACGCACACATGTTGCAGATACTGCAATGCTATCATCTTCCATGATTTTCTTAGTTTCCTTAGTCATCTTCATCTCTTCGTAAGTGTAATCATTGTCAGTGAAGACATCGATTTGTGGAAGAGCATTAAAAGCGATAGGATAATGTTTCTTGTCACCGCCTGAAGGCAAGATTTCCGCATGCAAATCACGTGGGGTTACACCATCATTCAAGACCTCACGAAGTTCACGTTGTGTCTCAAGAATTGCTCCCATACCAGCACCTGAAACTGCTTGGTAAGTTGAAACAATGATACGGTCCAAGCCCCATTTTTGGCGAACTGGCTCAAGAGCCACCATCATTTGGATTGTTGAACAGTTAGGGCAGGCAATGATACCGTTGTGGGCATCAAGTGCATGAGCATTGACCTCTGGAACAACCAAAGGAACATCTGGATTTTGACGGAAGTAAGATGTATTATCTACTACTACCGCTCCAGCTTTAACTGCGTATGGTGCATATTTAGCTGATGTAGAACCACCTGCTGAAAAGAGAGCAATATCAACTCCTTCAAAAGCTGTTTCAGTCGTTTCTTCAATCGTAATATCTTGGTCTTTAAATTTCAAAGTCTTGCCTGCTGAACGTGCAGAAGCAAGTAAACGAATTTTATCGATTGGAAGTGTTGATTCTTCCAACATTTTTATCATCTGAGCTCCGACAGCACCTGTCGCGCCGACTACAGCAACTGTATATCCCATAAATAACCTCTTTCGGAATTTTCTAAAAATTTCTATAATAGATGTATTATACTACTTTTTCCATGAATTGCAAAGCTTTTTCATCATTTTTTAGAAAATAAAAATCCCCAGTCGCTAGACTAGGGACTAAGAGGCATCTTCATGTGATGAGCAGGTTCACACAACTCATCAAGGTCCGCTCCTGCGTTATGACCTCCTTATGCTCAATAGTAGTCCGAAGACTACCTATCGACTCATCGCGTCTATTATATTACTAGAAATAAGTGGTTTTGTCAATAAGAAATTTTTGCAGGATGACTTTTATTATACAAAAGTCAGAATTTTTTCTCGCGAGCATAAGAAAAAAACTCTTGTATTCAAGAGTTTCCCTGAAAATATCATGCTAATTGCCGGGATTGAACCGGCGACCTCATCCTTACCATGGATGCGCTCTGCCAACTGAGCTAAATCAGCTTACCTAAAAAGTATACTATAGTTAGAAAAACTTGTCAAGTTTCCTTAGAAATTTTCCATAAGAAAAAGCCAGGTAAGAGATACCTAGCTTTTCTGGTTCTATTTAGTTAAATCGATTCGACGACCAATTTTACCGATAATAATCGCTCCAATAATTAATGAGGCAAATTCACCAATTCCTGTTGTGAACCAAGTAAGGAAAAATGGTAATTCTGCTACAATATTTAACTCTGCAGCGATAGTAAACATGGAAATTGAAAAGAGGATTGAAAAGAAGAAATGATCTTTTCGAATCAATCCGTTAAAGAGGTAATCTTTTCTGTATTTTGCAAAAAGCCAAACACCTAGACTAAGGAATACTAGGGTTGATCCACCACCAACAAAGACATCTAGCAGTCCGAAGCTAAAGAAATTAGCAATCATACAACCGATGGTAACTCCGATGATGTACTTAGGATTATAAAAAGCCATAAAGTTCATCATTTCTGAAATACGGAACTGATAAGCACCATAGCTAATGGCATTTAGGGGTGGTGTGACAGTCAAAACGACATAGATAGCAGCAACGATTGCAATATCTGCAACATCACGAATAGTTAATTTTTTCATCTTTTCTCCTTTGGCGGTTGCCCGCGTGTAATATGCTTGGTGAAAGAAGCTAAGCACCAAGGGTTGCTTTATTCAACCTTACTAGTATAGCACAATAGCCTGCTTTATGCTATACTAAAAGCATGAAAAAACGTATTCAAAGTCTCTTGAAAAATGAGCTTTTACTCTATCTCTTTTTTGGAATAGCAACTACTCTTGTCTCCATTCTATCTAGATTATTCATTTATCAACTAACTCATAGAGAACTGCTTGCTACTGGACTAGCAAATGTTATCGGTATCCTGTTTGCATTTATTACAAATGATACAATCGTATTTAAACAAGATAGGCAGAATTGGCCAAACCGTTTAGTGAAATTTACTCTGGCACGTCTTTCTACTTTTCTTTTAGACTTGTTTTTAACTTTTCTCTTTGTAACTCAGTTTCCTAATATTATTGGACAATTTGTAAATGATAATATTAATAAGGTGAATAGTATTGAAACCGTTCTTGCACAATTCTTAATAATTATCCTCAATTACATTTTTAGCAAGGTATTTATTTTTAAAAAATAAGAAAAATTTTAAACATATAGCTTGCAAGAACTTCTTAATTAATATATAATTAAGTGTAAAAATTTTTTGAAAGGAAATTATGAAAATGTTAAAAGATCTTAAAGCATTTTTGCTTCGTGGTAATGTTGTTGATCTTGCTGTCGGTGTGATCATTGCCTCTGCTTTTGGTGCAATCGTTACTTCACTTGTTAACGATATCATCACTCCACTTATTTTGAATCCAGCCTTGGAAGCTGCGAAAGTACAAAACATCGCTGAGCTTGCTTGGAATGGTGTTACATATGGTAAATTCTTGAGTGCTGTTATCAACTTCCTAGTTATCGGTACTGTTCTCTTCTTCGTTATTAAAGGTATTGAAAAAGCTCAAAGCCTTACTAAGAAAGAAGCTGCTGAGGAAGCTCCAGCTGGTCCAACTGAGTTGGAAGTACTTCAAGAAATCAAAGCTCTTCTTGAGAAAAAATAATCAATTAAAAGGATCTAGCGCAAGGCTAAATCCTTTTTTCTTTACTCTTTCGGTAACTTGCCTGCTTTTTCAAGCATTTTCTTAATAAGATAAGGCATCTTAACATTTTCCCGACCTTTTTTCTCAATCAGTTTTTTCACAAATTCTGGCATTTGTAAATCTTCAGATTCAGCCAAAATATTTTTAGTCTCATCTGAAGGAACTAACTCATCAAAGGTTTCTTCTTCTGGGAGAAATTCCTTAAATTCTTGATGTTCATTGGCTCTGACTGTATTGACCAAGGCATCAATCAAACGAGAATCTGTATTTGGCATTGGTGGACGATGATAGTTCACCCCAAATTCCTGACACAAGTCATAACATTCCACATCGTTGTCAAACAAGACTTCAATATGCTCGCTGATGAAGCTGATAGGAACAAAAATATAATGATCTGGATGTTCTGTCTGTTCTCTGAGATACTCCAAGACATCTGGCTTAATCCATGGAATCCCGATATCACTTTCACTTTGCCAAGTGTTAGTATATTGCTCAGAACTCAAACCTAGTTTTTCAGCGACTAGCTTGCTATTTTCAAAAATTTGATCGATATAAGGATCACCAAAATCCAAGGCAAAAATGGGGACACTGTGGGCTGAAAAGATGACTTTAAAGCTATCCTGCTTTACTTCTTCTTTTAAAATCTTAGCAATTTCATCTGCCCAATAGTTTAAGAGCGCTTCTTCTTGATACCAGTCCTTAATAACTAAAAATTGAATTTGTTTGCTTTCTAAAAATTTTTCATAGCCCATGACAGAGTAGAAAGAATAATGGGGCTCTAAAATTAAGCAAATGCACTGCTCGATTCCGTCTGCTTCCATCTGACCAATCACATCTGGAATAAAGGGTCTAGAAAACTTATTAGCAAAATAAACACTATACTCATTCCCCAGCCTAGCTTCTACCAAGGCAACCTCTTCTCGGGTAATTCTTTGCAGAGGCGTCCCTCCAATTAGTACATAATTATCATAGAGAGTTTGAATCTCGTGGTCTTGAGGTCTCACTCCACGACGAATATTTGTGAAAAAATCAGCCACACCTTCAAAGGTAATCTCTTCTGGCGAACCGAAAGTCATCATTAAAATTGCTTTTTTCATAATCGCTTCCTTGTGATATTTTTATCAAGTTTATTTTATCATGAATTCGTTGATAAGTAAACGCCAACATAGCGAATTTCCCTAACTTCAGTCTTTTGTTTTTCTCTCTTTTCTATGATACAATGGAAAAAATGAATTCAAAAGGAGTTTTTTATGACTTATCCCAATCTCTTGGACCGCTTCTTAACCTACGTTAAGGTCAATACGCGCTCTGATGAACACTCTACTACTACTCCAAGTACGCAGAGTCAGGTTGATTTTGCTACAAATGTTCTTATTCCTGAAATGAAACGTGTTGGATTACAAAATGTTTATTATCTACCAAATGGTTTTGCAATTGGAACCTTACCAGCCAATGATCCATCTTTAACACGTAAGATTGGCTTTATATCTCACATGGATACTGCTGATTTTAATGCCGAAGGAGTTAATCCTCAGGTGATTGAAAACTACGATGGGGGTGTGATTGAACTTGGAAATTCTGGTTTCAAACTCGATCCAGCTGACTTTAAGAGTCTTGAAAAATATCCAGGACAAACACTCATCACAACAGATGGAACAACCTTACTAGGAGCTGATGACAAGTCAGGGATTGCTGAAATTATGACTGCTATTGAATATCTGACTGCCCATCCTGAAATCAAACACTGTGAGATTCGTGTTGGTTTTGGTCCAGATGAAGAAATCGGTGTCGGTGCTAATAAATTTGATGCAGAAGATTTTGATGTTGATTTTGCCTACACAGTTGATGGTGGGCCACTAGGTGAGCTTCAGTACGAAACTTTTTCAGCAGCTGGGGCTGAATTGCATTTCCAAGGACGCAATGTCCACCCTGGTACCGCCAAAGGACAAATGGTCAACGCCCTTCAGTTAGCAATTGATTTTCATAATCAACTTCCAGAGAATGACCGACCTGAGTTAACGGATGGTTACCAAGGATTCTATCATCTTATGGATGTGACAGGTAGTGTTGAGGAAGCGCGTGCAAGCTACATCATTCGTGATTTTGAAAAAGATGCCTTTGAAGCGCGTAAAGCAGCTATGCAGTCTATCACTGATAAGATGAATCAAGAACTTGGTAGCGACCGCGTCACTCTAAACTTGACAGACCAGTACTACAATATGAAAGAAGTCATTGAAAAAGATATGACTCCAATTACCATTGCTAAATCCGTTATGGAAGATTTAAGTATCACTCCTATTATCGAACCAATCCGTGGAGGGACAGACGGCTCTAAGATTTCCTTTATGGGAATCCCAACTCCTAATATCTTTGCAGGAGGAGAAAATATGCACGGACGTTTTGAATACGTCAGCCTTCAGACCATGGAACGTACAGTTGATACCATCATTGGTATCGTCGCTTATAGAGACTAAAAAGACGAGGTAGCTCAGCTACTTCGCCTTTCTTTTTATTCTGCTGGTTTTTCTTGATTTCCAGTACTTGTTGTAGATTCTGTTGTTTCCTTTTCTGAAGTTGATTCATCTGGTTTAGAATCTGTTGCCTTGCTCGGTTTGTTTTCGTCGATGGCAGTTTCACTGTTAGATTCTGTAGTTGAGTTAGGTTGGTTTTCAGCACTTGTCTTATCACCATTTGATTCAGCATTTGTTGATGGAGTTGTTTCTTCACTTGCACTTGATTTTGACTTGATTTCTTGATTCAAGACCAGAATAGCTTTTGTCAATTCAAGTAAAGCGGCTTTATCCTTACTCTTAGCAGAAAGTTGATCTAGTAATGCATCCACCTTATCAAAGTCGGCATCAGAACCCTTATTGTTTTCTAAGTATGCGTGAAGCGACATAAGAATATCGTAGAGTTTTTGATAAAGTACAAGTGTCTGAGGATCTTGCTCTGCATTTTCCTTCTCTTGTTGAAGGGCGCTAGCGATACGAGTCAAGACATCTTTTACCTGGCTGTTTACTTCATCCAAGTCTGCATCAACCTTGTTTGTAGCAGCTTTGAGATTTTCTACTTCTTCTGCCAAGGATTGTCTGATTCCTTCTTCTTGGATTTGTTCCAAGAGTTGAGTTGCCTTGCTTAAAAGACTTTCTACTTGTTCCTTGCTAACATGATTGACATGTTCTTCAGGCATGAAGTCTCCGTACAATTCTTTCAAGAAGGCATAAATAGCTGTCTTAGCACTTTGGTTATCTACTTTTTCAGTATCTAGAACTGTCTGAATCGATTTAGCAGTAGTTGGTTGAGCTTTCAAAGCTTCTTCCACTTCTTGTTTTGCCTGATAGATGCTTGGGAATAATTTGTTCAATTCTGCTGCCTTAAGGAAGGATTGAGATTGATACAAGGTCCAAGTCAACTGAGCTACTTTATTACGAAGTTCATCACTCAAACGACCGTCATTTACGTGTTCGTAGAAATACTTGATGTATTCAACTGTTGTAACACCTGTTCGATCATTAAAGTCTTGAAGAGCTTGAAGTTGTGATTCAACAGCTGCTAAAGCAGCTTCATCTTTAGCCAATTTAGCTTCTTGGAGTCGAACGAGAAGGTCTTTCTTCGGAAGTCCATAAGAGTCTGTATCCAGTGTATTGATTTTATCAATCAAGAACTGATATTTCTTATCTAGAGCACTGGTTTCAACAGGTTTGACACTTTCATCAATATGGATATATTGCTTATCAAAGAGATCAAGGGTTGCAAGATAACCTGCTGTAGAGTTAGTTGCCAGTTTCTTCATGTTTTCAGTAAACTGGCCTAAAGCTAACTCAATCTGTCTTTGTTCGATAGGCTTGTCTTTGTAGATACTTCTGCTATCAGCTAGAAGTTGATCCACTTTTTCCAAGACTGCCTTCTCATCAAAAGCTCCAGGTTGATAGTTGGATTGGAGAGCTGGAATCTTGTTTTTCAAAGCCACTTCATATCCCTTTGTTTGAACCTTGATGTAGTGATTGTGGTCACCATGAGGAATCACAAAACTACCATTTTCTACCTGTAAGCTATAAGGAGACACACCATCACGTAAGGCAGTGGTATAGAGTTCATTTAGGAAATCAAGTTCTGGATTTCCAGTTTGGAGTGGCAAACGAACATGTTCCTTACGAACAGCATAGGGATGGATATGAGTTGGATCGTAGGCTTGGTCAGGATTTCCAAAAACAAAGAATCCGTTTGAAATTCTAATCGCTTCAAGTGGAACACCGTAGGTCTTAGAAATGTAAGCAATTTTTTCTTCATCGCTAGCATCTCTTGAGAAAGACTCTACCGTTTTAGCAAGAGGTTTTACAGGCTCTGTATCATGATGGGTTTTCAAGTGGTCCTGAGCCGCCTTAATTTGATCTGCTGTCAAATCCTTCTTGAAGAAGTAATGATTATGATCACCATGACTCATAACAAAGCCTTGCTCATCCTCACTGATGACACGATTGGCATCAAAACCGTGATCATGGTCTTCATCATGTTTGTGGCCATGATTATCGTTATCGTGTTCATCATCATGGGCTGGGCTAGGTGTTACTGTCGTTTTACCTCTCAAATGATCCTGCGCGGCCTTAATTTGGTCAGCTGTCAAATCTTTCTTGAAGAAGTAATGATTATGGTCTCCGTGACTCATGACAAAGCCTGCCGCATCTTCACTGATGACACGATTAGCATCAAAACCGTGATCATGGTCTTCATCATGTTTGTGGCCATGATTATCGTTAT